>NZ_LZJG01000094.1:0-34234 GCF_001667785.1 Mycobacterium sp. E3247
TTCGGGCAGTTGCGCTTCGAGGACCGCACCGGCTATCAGGCGGTCTTCACCAACATCTCCGGTCTGAAGTCCGGCAACTTCGTCCGCATCGCCGGGGTGGAGGTCGGCAAGGTGGGTGACCTCACGCTGCACCGGGACGGCACAGTCACCGTCGGCTTCTCGGTGGACAAGGGTGTGCGCCTCACCGAGGGCACCAAAGCCCTTGTGCGCTACGAGAATCTGATCGGTGATCGCTACCTCGCGCTCGAGGAAGGGCCAGGTTCGCCGCGCCGGCTGCCGCCGGATGCGACGATCCCGCTGGCGCGGACGTCACCCGCGCTGGACATCGACGCGCTGATCGGGGGCTTCCGCCCGCTGTTCCGGGCGCTGGATCCCGACCAGGTCAACGCGCTGTCCGGGGAGTTGCTGCGGATCTTCCAGGGGCAGGGCGGGACGCTCTCCTCGGTGTTGGCGCAGACCTCGACGCTGACCTCCACCCTGGCGGGGCGCAGCGAGCTGATCGGTGAGCTGATCAAGAACCTGAACACCGTGCTGCACACCTTCGCCGCGCGCGACCACGAATTCTCCGACGGGCTGGACAAACTGTCCGCGTTCGTCGACGGCCTGACGCAGCGCAAGGACGACATCGCCACGGGCCTGGCCTACATCAACGCGGCCGCGGGCTCGATGACCGACCTGCTGGTGCAGGCGCGGCAGCCGATCAAGGACGTCGTGCACGAGACCGACCGGATGTCGGCCCAGGTACTGGCCGACCGGGATTACGTGGACAACCTGCTCAAGCAGCTTCCCGACACCTATCAGGTGCTGGCTCGGCAGGGGCTCAACGGCGATTACTTCGGCTTCTACTTCTGCGAGGTGTTGCTGAAGCTGAACGGCAAGGGGGGCAATCCGATTTACGTCAAGCTGCTCGGTCAGGCGAGCGGGCGGTGCACGCCGAAATGAGGCTACCGAAGCTATCGTTCGGCTCGCGAAGTCCCGTCACCATCGGCGTGATCGGCACCGCGATCTTGATCTGCGTGACCGTGGCCGCCTTCCAGTACGACAAGCTGCCGTTCGTCAAGAACACCAACGACTACGCGGCGTATTTCTCCGAAGCCGGTGGCATCAAAGTGGGTAACACCGTGCGGGTTTCCGGCATGGGTGTCGGCCGGGTCTCGATGATCCGCCTGGAAGGCACCAAGGTTCGAGTGGGCTTCACCGTCCGTAGGGGGATCGAGCTTGGTGACCGCACGGAAGCGGCGATCAAGACCGAAACGATTTTGGGCAGCAAGATGCTCGAACTCACGCCGCGCGGCCAAGGCAAGCTGGCGGGCGCGATTCCCTTGGAACGCACCACCTCGCCCTACGACCTCCCGGTCGCGCTGGGCGACCTGACCACCACGGTCAGCGGCCTGGACACCAACCAATTGTCCTCGGCGCTGACGACATTGGCCGAGACCTTCAAGGAAACGCCGGCGGATCTCAAGCCCGCGCTGCAGGGCGTGGCCCGGTTCTCGCAGACCCTCAACAACCGCGACGAGCAACTCCGCAACCTGCTGGGCAATGCCAACAAGGTCTCCGGTGTGCTGGGCCGGCGCAGTCAGCAGATCGCGGGGCTGGTGGCGAACTCCAACGCGTTGCTGGCCGCGCTGCTGGACGAACGGGATTCGCTCGACGCGCTGATGAACAACCTGACCGCGGTGTCGCACCAGATCTCGGGACTGGTCAACGAGAACCGGACCCAGCTCAAGCCCGCCCTCGACAAGCTCAACGGCGTGCTCGAGATCCTCGACAACCGCAAGGAAGACCTGCAACGGACGCTGCCGAAATTCAAGCGGTACGCGATGTCGTTTGGTGAAGTGCTGGGCTCCGGGCCGTTTTTCAAGGCGTACGTCGCCAACCTGATCCCGGGTCAGCTGGGCGGGCCGACCCTCGACGCGCGGATGTACGACCGGCCGCTGGATCCCAACCAGAAACCTCCGTCGGAGGCGGTGGACCCGCCGACCGGAACCCCGCCCGTGCCGCCGGAGAACGCGCCGCACCCCATCTGGTCCCAGCCGCCCTCACCGGGGCCGACTCCCGAGCCCGGCCCCGCGCCCGCGCAAGGTGGCGGGCAATGACGCGACGCACCCTGCGCCGGGTCACCGCCGTGACCCTGGCCGTGACGCTGGTCGTCGCGTCGTTCCTGGTCGGCAAGAAGCTCTGGAATGACGTGGAAAAGAACACCTACTCGGCGTATTTCACGGAGGCCAACGGACTGTTCGTCGGTGACGAGATCCGGATCCTCGGCGTCCCCGTCGGCGTGGTGGACAAGATCGAGCCACAACCCAACAGTTCCAAGGTGACGTTCTCCGTCGACAAGCAGTACCCGGTGCCGGCCGATGCGCGCGCGGCGATTTTGTCGCCGTCGTTGGTGACAGCTCGCGCGATCCAGCTCGTCCCGGCCTACTCCAGCGGGCCGAAACTGAGCCCGGGAGCGTCGATCCCCTTGAGCCGCACGGCGGTTCCCGTCGAATGGGACGACTTCCGCAAGCAGCTGGAGAAGCTGACCGACGCCCTGCAGCCGACGACGCCCGGCGGTGTGAACTCGGCCGGTGAATTCATCAATTCGGCGGCGGACAACCTGCGCGGCCAGGGAGACACCGCCCGGGACACGGTCATCAAGCTTTCCCAGGCCATTTCGGCGCTGGGCGACCACGCGGACGACATCTTCAGTACGGTGCGCAATCTGCAGTTGCTGGTGTCGGCGCTGTATTCGAGCAGCGACCTGCTGGCCTCCTTCAACCAGAACCTGGCCAGCGTGACGACGATCCTGACGAACAGCCCCAACGAAATCGCCAACGCGGTGAAGGGCCTCGACGGCGCCCTGGCGGATCTGCGCGACTTCCTCGCCGAGAACCGGGAATCCATGGGCGCCACGTTCGACCGGCTGAGTTCGATCACGACCGCCCTCAACGACAGCCGCGCCGACATCAAGCAAATCCTGCACGTCGTCCCGACGGTGTTCCAGAACTTCATGAACATCTATCAACCGGCGCAGAGCGCGATGACCGGCATCCTGGCGCTGAACTTGCCCAGCTGGTCGATCGCGTCGGCGATCTTGGTGCGCTCCTGGGCGAGGATCGCCAGCGCTTTGGGCACCGTCATGAGCGCCTTGTCGACCACGGGATCCTTGTCGGCGAACTGGCCGGCCAGCGAGTTGAGGTTTTCGGCGGCGGCGATGATGTCGTCGGTCTGCTCGTTGGTGCCTTTGATGAACTCGTCCAGTTGGCCGAGCAGGCTGCGCATGTCGTTTTCCCGGCCGCCGAACGCTTTGGCGATTGCCTGGTTGATCTCCTGGAGCTGTCCAATCCCGCCGCCGTTCAACAGGATCGACACCGACGCCAGGGTCTGCTCGGTGGTCGGATACATGCTCGCGCGCGACAGCGGGATCACCGAACCGTTCTGCAGTCGCCCGACCGGCGGCTCGTCCTTGGGGGGCGCGAGTTCGATGTGCATCGAGCCGAGCAGGCTCGTCTGCCCGAGCTTGGCCGTCGAATTGGCCGGCAGGTGCACGTCACCGTCGATGCGCATGGTGACCAGCGCATGCCAGTCCTGCACCTCGATCTTGGTGACGTTGCCGACGTTGACGTCGTCGACCCGGACACGGGTGTTCTGCTGGATCGTGACCACGTCGGGCAGCTGCGCCTGGATCGTGTAGGCGCCCGGCCCCCCACCCGCGGTGCCCGGGAGCTTGAACGAGTTCAGGCCCCGCCATTCACATCCGGGCAGGGCGGCGATGCAGACGACGCCGAGCGCGGCGGCCAACGCGCGCCTCATGGCGTCCCAGTCGGAAGCATCAGGTTCTGCAGGACCTGGGTCGAGCTCACGCTGTTCACCGGCTCACGCTGGGAGGGGAACCTCACCGAACTCGAGTTGCAGTGGGGACGCACGATCGGCATGCAGCCGAGCCCGGTCACCGGAGGCAACCCGCTGACCTTCCCCTATCACAACGGGGGTTACTGAATGCTGCGGCTGAACCGCCGGACGTGGATCCAGCTGGCCGTCTTGTCTTTGGTGACCGTCGTGTCTTGTGGCGCAATGGCATTCAGCTTCATGAAGCTGCCGGAGACGCTGTTCGGGATCGGGGAGTACACCGTCGCCGTCGACCTGCCCACGTCGGGCGGGCTCTACAAGACCTCGGTCGTCACCTACCGCGGCACCGACATCGGCCAGGTCAAGTCGGTCGACGTCACCGCGACGGGGGTGCGCGCGGTGCTCGCCCTGAGGTCAGGTGTCAAGGTGCCCTCGGATGTGCAGGCCTCGGTGCACAGCCGCTCGGCGATCGGTGAGCAGTACATCGACCTGACCCCGCAGCCGAACAAGGACGGGGAACATGCCCGGCCGCTGCGCGCCGGTGACGTCATCCCGGCCGGCCGCGTCGACGTTCCCGTCGATATCGGACACCTGCTCGACTTGACCAACCGTGCGCTGCAAGCGATTCCCCGCGACAACCTGCGCACGGTCCTCGACGAGACCGACCGCGCCGTCAGCGGACTCGGACCGGAGCTGTCCCGGATCGTCGACGGGTCCACGGCGCTGGCCATCGCGGGCGGGCGCACCGCCGACCCGCTCGCCGCGCTGATCGACCAGTCGCCCGCGGTGCTCAACTCCCAGGTGCAGACGTCGGACGCGATCGGGACATGGGCCAATCGCACCTCGGCCATCATGGCGCAGTTCAAGGCGCAGAACGCGGCGGTGCGAGACCTGTTGACCCAGGGCGGTTCCGGGCTGGAGGAAGGGCGCGCGCTGTTCGACCGGGTGACGCCGGCCGTGCCGGTGCTGATGGCCAACCTGGTGAGCCTCGGCGACATCGCGGTGGTCTACCGCCACGACATCGAGCAGATCCTGGTGCTCCTCCCGCAGGGCATCGCGGTGATGTCCGGGGCTCTGGTGCCCAACCTGAACAGCAAGCAGGAATACAAAGGCTTCTACCTGGATTTCAACCTCAACCTCAACCTGCCGCCACCGTGCACGACGGGTTTCCTGCCGCCCCCGCAGCGTCGCTCGCCGGCCGATGTCGACGCCCCGGACCGGCCGGCGGCGGACCTGTATTGCCGGGTCCCGCAGGATTCCGAACTCAATGTGCGCGGGGCGCGCAACATTCCCTGCGAGACGAAGCCGTGGAAGCGGGCCCCCACGGTCGAACTCTGTGAGAGCGACGAGGAGTACGTGCCGCTCAACGACGGCTACAACTGGAAGGGCGACCCGAACGCCACCTACAGCGGCCAGGGCGTGCCCCAGTATCCGCCGGGCCAGGATCCGCGACTGCCGCCGCCCCGGGGCACCGCGCCGCCGGCGCCTGCGCCGCCGCCGATCGCCGTGGCGACCTACGACCCGGCCAACGGTGACTACATAGGCCCCGATGGGCGCCGCTACACCGAGTTCGACCTGGCGCACCCGCGTGCCAAGAACTGGCAGTCACTTCTGGTGCCGCCGGCTTAAGAAAGGAGCAAGATGGCCGAAGATACTGAGAAGCCCGAAATCGCCGATACCGCTGAGGAACTCGGTGAATCAGCACCGACCGGCGCCGAACAGGCGAACGAGGCTGACGAGACCGCTGAGGACACGGCGGCTTCGAAGAACCGGCTCGCGGGCCTACGTCGCCGTGCCACCCCGCGGCTATCGCGCAACGGGCGGGCGTTGGTGGCCGGCGCCCTCGTCGTGGCGGTGCTGGCGGGATTGACCGGTTGGCTCGGCTACCGGGCCCACCAGAAGCATGAGGCCCAAGCGCAGCGGGATCTGTTCGTGCAGGTCGCCCGCCAGGGCGCCGTGAACCTCACGACCATCAACTACACCCAGGTCGACGCCGACGTGCAGCGCATTCTCGATCTGGCCACCGGGGCATTCCGCGACGACTTCGAGCAGCGATCCAAGCCGTTCATCGAAGTCGTCAAGGCGGCACAGTCCAAATCGGAAGGCACCGTGACCGATGCCGGTTTGGAGTCGCAGCGTGGCGATGCCGCGCAGGTCTTGGTCGCTGTCGCAGTGAAGTCGCGCACCGCCGGCGGCGAGGAGGCGCCGCGGGAATGGCGCATGCGCATCGAGGTTCGGTCGGTCGGTGACGACGCCAAGGTGGCGAACGTGGTGTTCGTGCCATGACGACACTCGACGAAACCGCCACGTACGACGAGGAGATCGTCGACACCGAGGCGACGCCCGCGGACGTGGCCGGTGCCGGTGAGGCATCCGACGACGAACCAGAGACCACCACGCGGGCAAGGCCACCGATCGCGTGGTCCCGTGTCCTCGCGTACGCGGTGCTACCCGCGTTGGCGCTGCTGTTGGCGCTCGCGGCGGGCTACTTCAAGTGGGCGGTGGGCTCCGCGGACGACCTCGCGCGGGCGCGCGCGGAATCGGTGCGCGTCGCCAGCGAAGACGCGGTTGCCCTGCTGTCGTACAAGGCCGAGTCGGTGGACAAAGACCTCGCCGCCGCGCGCGAGCGGCTGACGGGGGACTTCAAGGATGCCTACACGGAGCTGACCCGCCAGGTGGTCATTCCGGGTGCCAAGGAAAAGCACATCACCGCAGCCGCCAAAGTCAATGCGGCGGCACCGGTTTCGGCGACGGCAAACCACGCCGTGGTCCTGCTGTATGTCAACCAGACCGTCACGATCGGCGAGGGTGCTCCCACCGACACCCAGCCCGTTATCCGGGTGGCGTTGGAGAACGTCAACGGGCGATGGCTGGTTTCGCATTTCGACCCGGTGTGAGGGGAGTGGTCATGATCGGATGGGTGCGCGTGTTGCCCGCGGCCGTCCTTCTCGCGGGGCCGGGGCTGCTGGCGGCGCCCTCGGCGCATGCCGACAACAAGCGGCTTAACAGCGCCGTGGTCTCCGCCGTCTACACGCTGCAACATCAGGCCGGCTGCACCAACGATGTCATCAGGGACAACGGGCTCACGCTGGCCGCCCAGTGGCACGCCGACGATATGATGAACAACCGAAACATCAACGACGACATCGGATCCGACGGGTCGACGCCGCAGGACCGCGCCAACGCGGCGGGATTCCACGGTAAGGCCGCCGAGACGATCGCGATCAACCCGGCCATCGCCATCAGCAGCCTGGAACTGGTCAACCAGTGGTACTACAACCCCGACGACATGGCGATCATCCGCGACTGCGCCAACAGCTCCATGGGGGTGTGGTCGAACAACAGCATGGACCGCACCGTCGTGGTGGCCATGTACGGACAGCCGGCCCCGCGCAATCGATGACAGGTCTGGAGAGAAGGTCCCGATGAATTTCGAGCCGCCGGGCATGGAGGTCGTCGAGACCTCGCCGCGATTGACCATCGGCCAGCTCGCCGAATTGCGCGGCTTGGACCCTCAGCTGCAACTGGTCGACGTCCGCGGTCCGCACGAGACGGTGCACGGCATCATCCCGGGCGCGCGGGTGATTCCGGCCCCGGCACTGATGGATTCGCTTTCCGATCTGGATCCGGCGGTTCCGTTGGTCGTCTACTGCGGCAGCGGCCAGCGTTCCATCGCAGCCGCGAACCTGCTGCGCACCTCGGGGTTTGACGATGTTTCGGACCTGGTTGGCGGCTTCGAAGCCTGGCAGGCCGCCGGATTCCCGGTCGCCACCGGTCATGAGATCGTTGCGGACACACCGCAGGTCGGCCCCCGCGCAGCCAAAGCCCTGCTTGATGCCGGCGCCCTGCTGCTCGACGTGCGAGAGCCCGACGAATGGTGTACCGAGCACGCGCCGGCCGCGTTGCTATTGCCGGCCGGGCGCGTGCGCACTCGACAAGACGAACTACCTCGCGACCGCCGCATCGTCGTGGTGTGCCGCTCGGGCGGCCGGTCGTCCGCGGTGACGGCCTCGCTGCGCCGCTCGGGCTTCGACGCGGTGAACCTGGCGGGCGGCATGTGCGCCTGGGCCGCCGCCGGGTTGCCGGTCGTGAGTCATGGCGGTGATCCCGGATTGGTTGTGCATCGCGAGGATCCGCTCAATTGCGAGACATCGCTGCCCGAGCTGATCGGGGGCGTCGTCGTGCCCTCCGCCCATTTCTACGTCCGCAACCATTTCACGACTCCGATCTTGGATCCGCAGCGCTATGAGCTGACGGTCACCGGGCTGGTGGAGCGGCCCCTGCGCATTTGCTTGCGCGACCTACACAACATGCCGAAACTGTCGCTGCTCGCGACGCTGGAATGCGCCGGAAACGGTCGCGCACAGTTCGATCCGCCCGTTGACGGCGAGCAGTGGCGCTTCGGGGCGGCGAGCACCGCCGAATGGACCGGCGTCCCGCTGGCGGAAATCCTGGACCGGGCGGGTCTGATGCCGGACGCCCACGATGTGGTATTCCGCGGCGCCGACGCGGGTCCGGTCGACGGCAAGACGGGGCCGGTGCGGTTCGAGCGCGCCCTGTCGGTGCGGGACGCCCGTGATTCCGGCGCGCTCGTCGCGTACGCGATGAACGGCGAACCGCTGCCACTGCAGCACGGTCGTCCCGTGCGGCTGGTCGTGCCCGGTTGGTATTCCGTCGCGTCGGTCAAGTGGCTGACCGAGATCGACGTGATCGGCCATCCCTTCGAGGCGTTCTTCCAAACGCAGCGGTATCAGTACGAATGGGAGCGCGACGGCGCCGTCGTCCGTGATCCGGTCCGCCTGCAGCGCGTGCGCGCGCTGATCGCCCAGCCCGCCGACGGCACCGCGGTGCCCGCGGGGGATTTCGTCGTGCGGGGCGTCGCCTGGTCGGGCTCGGCACCCATTGACCGCGTGGACGTCCGCATCGACGACGGTCCGTGGCAGGCCGCCCGCCTGCTCGGCGAACGCCGCCGGCACAGCTGGCAGTGGTGGGAGTTGTTCACGCACTGCGCCGTTCGAGGGCCCATGACGGTCCGGGCGCGGGCCACTGACGAGGCCGGCAACACCCAACCCGAGCGACCTGAATGGAATCGGTTCGGCTACGGCGGCAACGCGATTCAGACCATCAGCGTTGAGGTGCGGTGAACGCCGCGGGCCGGCTTAGCCCCGGAGTTGCTAGCTGCTGGACATCGAGTCGGCGCCGTCCGGGTAGACGCGTCGACCGTCGGCCGCAAACTCGCAGGCGCATGAGCGACCGCTGTCCTGCGACCAGCGCCGTAGCTGCGTGCCGCGCTTGCGCATCAGATGCTGCCGGTACACCTTGTCGCGCTGCTGCGGCGAGAACGCCAGGTCCAAGTTGATCGGCAACCCGGCCCAGTCGACCTGGTCACCCTCGTCGCCTGCGGCTGCCCGTCGCAGGCGGCACCGCAACGGGCAGCCGGCCTGTCCGGTGTCCTCGAGGGGCCCATCGAAATCCAGAGCCACGCGTACGTCCCTCCTCGGCGCCACCAATGACTGAATGGTGCAGCGAGGTTGTTTCGGCGACAGGCGCGCGACGTTTCCGTCGTATTACGAGTCGGGCGGAAGGCAGGCCGCCTAGTACACGTCGCGGTGATAGCGCTTGTCGGCGCTCAACGAGCGGACGTACTCCTTCGCGGCGTCGGGCTCGAGGCGGCCGTGCTCGGCGGCGATCTCGCAGAGCGCGCGGTCGACGTCCTTGGCCATGGGATCTGCGGTGCCGCACACGTATAGTTGCGCCCCGTCCTGCAGCCAGTGCCACAGCTGGGCGCCACGCTGACGCATCAAGTGCTGCACGTACACCTTCTCGCGCTGGTCCCGGGAGAAGGCGAGGTCCAGCTCGGTGAGGAACCCGTCGCTGCGCATCTGCTCGAGCTCGTCGCGGTAGTAGTAGTCGGTGGCCGCGTGCTGTTCGCCGAAGAACAGCCAGTTGGGGCCGGTGTGGCCGAGCGCACGACGCTCCTGCAGGAAACCGCGGAACGGCGCGATGCCGGTGCCGGGCCCGACCATGATCATCGGGGTGTCGGGATCGCTGGGCGGCCGGAAGTTGCTCGATGGCTGCAGGTAGACGGCGACCCGGTCGCCGGGGGAGCGGTCCGCGAGATACGTCGAGCACACCCCGCGGCGCGGGACGCCCTGGAAGTTGTAGCGCACCGGCGACACCGTCAGATGGACTTCCCCGGGGTGCTCTTTGGGGCTCGACGAGATCGAGTACAGCCGCGGCTGAAGGCGTTTGAGGACCCGCACCCATTCGTGGGCCGACGCCGAGACCGGCAGTCGTGCCAGCAGGTCGATGGACTGGCGGCCCCATGTCCAATCGCTCAGGGCGGCTTTGTTGTCCGGCTTCAGCAGCTCGGCGAGTTTCGGGTCACCGGTGCGCTCCTGCACGAACCGCACGAGGTCCCGGCTGATGTGGGCGATCTCCAGGCGCTCGGTCAGGGCGGAGCGCAACGACATCAAGCCGTGCTCGCCGACCTCGACCGGGGTCTGCCCGTCCAGTCCGGTGACAGACAGCCATTCGTCGACCAGTTGGTCGCTGTTGCGCGGCCACACCCCCAGCGCGTCACCGGCTTCGTACTTCACGGTTTCTTCCGGCAGGTCGAAAACCAGCTGTCGCACGTCTTTTGCCGATTCCGGCCGACTCAGCACGGTGTTGCGGACCACCCCGGTGATCAGCGGGTGCTTTTTGCTGTAGGTGCCCGCTCCCGGCCGGGCGGACCGGGAGGGCGACGGGACGGTCGACGTTGCGCGCGCCGGCGCGTGCTGATCGCGGCCGACAGGCGCGGGGGCGCGGGTGAGCGCCTCCATCACCTCGCCCAGCCACTTGGCCGCGGTGTCGTCATAGTCGGGCTCACAGTCGGCCCGGTCGGCGATGCGGGTCGCGCCCAGTTCGGCGAGGCGTGTGTCGAGGCTGCGTCCGTGGCCGCAGAAATTGTCGTAGTTCGAGTCGCCGAGGGCGAGCACCGCGTAACGGGTGTCGGTCAGCCTGGCCGCGCCGTCCGCCGTCAGCGCCCGCCAGAAGCCGGCACCGTTGTCCGGCGGTTCACCGTCACCGGTGGTGCTGGTGATCAGCAGCAGTTCCCGCGTCGAGGCCAGGTCGGCCAGCGGGAAATCGTCCATGGCATGCAACGCGACCGGCAGCTCGGCGTCGCCGAGCCTTGCGGCGACATCGGCGGCGAGCTCTTCCGCGGTCCCGGTCTGCGACGCCCACAACACCACGATGGGTGCCCGTGGCGCGGGTTTGGTGTTGGGGGCCTCGGTCGTGGACTGCTTGGCGGCTCGCGCTGGAGCCGGCGCGTCATCGCGCGAGAACAGACCCGCGAGCAGACCATCCACCCATAGCCGGGTGCCGGAATCGAAAGGAGCGCTCTGGGGCAGGGTGGGCACCCCCGTCACGCGTCGCCCGGCGTCCGACCGAAGCGCGGTCAACATCCCGGCCAGGTAGGAGCGGCCGAGCTCGTCGAATTCCGGCACGGGTTTGGTTGCCACACCGAGCAAGTCGGCCAGGGCATCGACCTGTGACACGCTGATTTCCGTGACCTCCGTGGGCGCGGGTTGCGGTGAGTCGGCGTCCGCCGCCGGCTTGGCGGCCGGATCTGGCGCGGAGACAGCGACTTTCGCCAACGTGACGGCGCACGCTTTGAATTCCGGTTGGTTCGAGATGGGATCCACCGCGTCGTTGGTGACCGCGTTGATCGCCAGGTATTCGCCGAAGACGTCGTTCCAGTGGAAGGGGGCGAAGCAGTTACCGGGCCGCACCCGGTCGCTGATCGCGGCGGGCAGCACGGCGCGGCCGCGCCGGGAAGCGATCTCTGTCGCGTCGCCGTCGGCGATCTCCAGTCGTGCGGCGTCCTCGGGGTGGATTTCGATGAACGGCCCGGGGTTGAGCTTGTTGAGTTTGGCGACCTTGCCGGTCTTGGTCATCGTGTGCCACTGGTGCGGCAGGCGGCCGGTGTTCAACAGGAACGGGTAGTCGTTGTCCGGCATTTCCTCGGGCGGTAGGTGCGGGCGGGCGAAGAACACCGCGCGACCGTTCTCGGTGGGGAAGGCCAAGCGGGGTGTGCTGCCGTCCTCGCGGACCAGCCGGCTCTGACTGACCCCGTTGTTGAGGTAACGAATGGGGTTGCGGTCACCCGGGTTCTCCGGCGCGCAGGGCCACTGCAGCGGGCCCCGGCGCAGCCGCTCGTAGCTGGCTCCGCGCAGGTCATAGCCGGTCTTCGGGTTCGAGAATCGCTTGATCTCTTCGAAGACCTCCTCGGCGGAGTCGTAGCTGAAAGCGTCCGAAAAGCCCATCTCGCAGGCGATCCGGGCGATGATCTGCCAGTCGGGCAGCGCATCGCCCGGTGCCGTGACGGCGGGCTGGAACAACGTCATGTTGCGCTCGGAGTTGACCATCACGCCCTCGGCCTCCGACCACAGGGCCGCCGGCAGCAGCACGTCGGCGTATTCGTTGGTCTCGTTCTGCAGGAAGGCATCCTGGGTGATGACCAATTCCGCGCGCTCCAGCCCGGCCAGCACGGTTCGCCTATTGGCCACGGAGGCAACGGGATTGGTGCAGACAATCCAGCACGCCTTGATGTCGCCCTCGGCCATCCGGGAGAACATGTCGATGGTGCCGGCGCCGACGTCGGTGCGCAACGTTCCCTGGGGGAGGCCCCACTGGTCTTCGGTGAAGGCGCGGTCCTCTGCCGACAGGACGGAGCGCTGGCCGGGCAGACCCGGTCCCATGTAACCCATTTCGCGGCCGCCCATCGCGTTGGGCTGACCCGTGAGCGAGAAGGGGCCGCTGCCGGGTTTGCAGATCGCGCCGGTGGCCAGGTGCAGATTGCACAGGGCGTTGGTGTTCCAGGTGCCATGCGTGCTCTGGTTGAGGCCCATGGTCCAGCAGCTCACGAAGTTCTCGGCTTCACCGATCATGCGGGCCGCGGCGCGGATGTCGGCCTCGGGGATCCCGGTGATCTCGCTGACCGTGGCCGGGGGGTACTGCTCGAGGAAGCTGGGCATCACCTCCCACCCGTCGGTGAACTCGGCGATGAATTCGGGGTCGGTGCGCCCGTTTTCGACGATCAGGTGCAGCAGCCCGTTGAGCAGGGCGAGATCTGAGCCCGGAGCGATCTGAAGGAACAGGTCGGCCTTGTCCGCGGTCGCGGTGCGGCGCGGATCGACGACGATCAGCTTTGCCCCGGCCTTGACGCGGTCCATCATCCGCAGGAACAGGATGGGATGGCAGTCGGCCATGTTGGCGCCGATGACGAAGAAGACGTCGGCGTGTTCGAAGTCCTGGTATGAGCCGGGCGGCCCGTCCGCCCCCAGCGAGAGTTTGTAGCCGGAACCGGCGCTGGCCATGCACAGCCGTGAGTTCGACTCGATCTGGTTGGTGCCGATGAAGCCCTTGGTCAGCTTGTTCGCGAGGTATTGCGCCTCGATGGACATCTGTCCCGACACGTACATGGCGAAGGAATCCGGGCCGTGCGCATCGATGATCGCCCGTAACCGGCCCGCGCACTGCGTGATCGCGCTGTCCATGTCGACGGCCTCGATCGGTTCCCCGCGGTCGGCGCGCACGTGCGCCGCTTCCATCCGGCCGGGCGCCTGCAACAGGTCCGAAGTGGTGGTGCCTTTGGTGCACAACCGGCCGAAGTTAGCCGGATGTTGTTTGTCCCCAACCGACTTCGCGATGTGACGGCGACCGCTCTCGGCATCTTCTGTGACCTGCAACACCATTCCGCAGCCCACGCCACAGTATGCGCACACGGTGTTCACGGCATCGGTGTGAGACGCCATGGACTCCCTGGCCACGCACTTCCCTCCTTTGAGCGCAACAGGCTTACATCGAATGGTGCGACGAGGATGTTTCGGCACCGGGTATCCGGAGTTTCCCCCGTTTTACGGCTTCCTCTCACCGGCCAAAGCGCGTCCGTGAACTCTCGGAAAAGCCGCAAACCCCCAGGTCAGCCAGGGTCATCGTCGACCCGCTGACTCCGCTCAAGGCTACCGGGGCGGGTGGCGGCATCACCTATCGGAATGGCGTCTCCGACCAAACAAACGGCACATTCACAGCCTTCGCTAAGCTCACCGCGTGCGTCGGCTGATGGTGATCCTCTTGATCCTGCTGGCGTCCGGTTGCGGCGAGAAGCACGCCGCAGCGCCGCCGGCGCCGGCCGACAAGTGCAAGGACTCCGATGGGCCGGCGCCCGACACCGTGCAGCGCGCCATCGCGTCGGTTCCCATCACCGTCCCGGGTACCACGTGGGTGGAAATCGCTCGCGGACATGCCAGGAAGTGCCGCTTGTACTGGGTGCAGATCATCCCCACCATTGCCAGCGAATCCACCGGCCAGCAGCTGCTGTTCTTCGATCACAACACGTCGCTGGGCACGGCGACCCCGAACCCGAAGCCGTACATCACCGTGCTTCCGCCCTCCGACGACACCATCACGGTTCAGTACCAATGGTTGAAGGGCAACGATCAGCCGTGCTGCCCCACCGGTATCGGCACGGTGAAGTTCGAGATCGGCCCGGACGGCAAGCTGAGGGCGCTCGGCAAGATCCCGAATCAATGACGTTGGGCCACAAGCCGAACGCGCGCGAACCCCGCACGTTGATTGTCCGGCCCGCGTTGTGAATATTCAGACCCGAGAGCGGCTTTCGTGCGGCCAAACGGCCGAATTTCACAGGCTTTATTCAGTAGACTCTTACGCCGGGCTGCGCCATCACCGGGCGAGCCCTGTCATCCTTGACAACCAGTGCCGGCAGTGGATCCGGCGGAGGAAGGCAGGTCTCATGGGCAGCTCGCGGCGCCTCATACACTGGGACCCAGAGGATGTCGTGGCGTGGGAAGCCGGGAACAGGCTGATCGCCCGCCGGAACCTGATCTGGTCGATCGCGACCATGCACGTCGCCTTTTCCATCTGGTACCTGTGGTCGGTCATGGTGCTGTTCATGCCGGAGGACGTCTACGGGTTCACCACCGGCGACAAGCTTCTGGTGGGTGCCACCGCCGCCCTGGTCGGGGCGCTCGTGCGCATCCCGTACGCGATGGGCACGGCCAGGTTCGGCGGGCGTAACTGGGCGGTGCTGTCATCGGTCGTGCTCCTGATCCCGACCGTGGGTGCGATCGCGCTGCTGGCCCATCCCGGCCTGCCGTTGTGGCCCTATCTGGTGTGCGCGGCGCTGACGGGATTGGGCGGTGGCAACTACGCGGCGTCGCTGGCCAACGTCGAATCCTTTTATCCGCAGCGGCGCAAGGGGATGGCGCTGGGGCTCACCGGCGGGATCGGCAACCTCGGTGCCGCGGCCATCCAGGCCGTCGGCCTGGTGGTGCTGGCCACCGCAGGCCATCGGGCGCCGTACTGGGTGTGCGCCGTCTATCTGGTGCTGCTGGCCGTCGTCGGTGTCGGTGCGGCCCTGTTCATGGACAACCTCGACCATTCGATCGAGGTCGCCCACGTGCGATCCGTTCTGTCGTTTCCCGATACCTGGGCGATCTCATTCCTCTACATGTGCGCCGCGGGATCCTTCATCGGTTTCGCGTTCGCCTTCGGCCAAGTGCTGCAACACAACCTGATGGCGGCCGGGCAAAGCCACGGGCAGGCCGCGCTGCACGCCGCCGAAATCGCCTTCGTCGGACCGCTGTTGGGATCGATTGCACGGGTGGTCGGTGGCAGGCTGGGCGATCGTTTCGACGGTGGCCGCGTCACGCTGGTCGTCCTGACCGCCATGATCGCCGCCGGAGGCTTCCTGGTCGCCGTCAGCACCCATGAAGACCTCACACGCGTTCCCGGCGACCCGGTGGGGGCTTTCACGACGATCGGCTACGTCGTCGGATTCATTGCGCTGTTTATCTTTTGCGGCATCGGCAAGGGCTCGGTGTTCAAGCTCATCCCGTCGGTCGTGGCGGAGCGAAGCCGTGCGCTGGGTGTCGCCGACGCCGAGCGGCGGCACTGGGAGACCGTGCGGGCAGGAGCGCTGATCGGATTCGCCGGCTCGCTGGGCGCACTCGGGGGAGTGGTGATCAACCTGGCGCTGCGGCAGTCCTATGCCAGCGCCGACACCGAGACGCCGGCGTTCTGGTTCTTCCTGATCTGTTACGTCGCTGCTGCGATCCTGACCTGGGTCAGATACGTCGGGCCGCAACGGGACGCGGCGCGGTCGGGCTGGGAGGTGCTCGGCGAGCAGCCCGTCAGCTCGTGACCGTGTCCGTCAAGTTCTCCGGGTGCAGCATCTCGGCATAGCGCAGCTGCTCGGGGATCCCGAATCCGTCGACCAGCGTTTGCGCGTGGGGGCGCAGCGCGCGACATCGATCGTTGATGCCCCGGGTGACGGCCTTGGCGCGTTCGGTGGACAGGTACCGATGCTCGATGTACCAGGCTTTGTCGTCCTCGATCACCGACAGTGCGTACAGGTCGCAGACGATGCCCAACAACTCCCGGGCCTCCTCGTGCGGGCAGGCGTCGATGCCGGCGACGAACGCTTCGAGGATCACCCGGTCGATGTGCGCGGCCGCGGCGTGCAGCACGTGGTCCTGCACCGCGTTGAACGCGTCGAACTCCGACATCTCCTTGGATTTGGCCTGCAGCCGGCGCGCGACGGAGGCGAGGAGGTATTCCTCCCGATCCTCGAACATCTTGATCTGGGTGCCCCGGTTGAACAGGCTGCCCTCTTCCTCGCTGTCCTGCCGGGCGTCGACGATGGTTTGGATGATCGTCTCTGCCGCAGTGCGTTTGACCACGCGCTCACCGACGGTGTTGGCGGCGAAGCGGACCCATTCGACGGGGCTCATGCTGCGGATGTCGTCGGCGTAGGCCGTCAGCAGCTCCTTGGCCACCAGCTGCGTCAGGACGTGGTTGTCACCCTCGAACGTGGTGAACACGTCGGTGTCGCCGCGTAGCGCGACCAACCGGTTCTCGGCCATGTAGCCCGCGCCGCCGCAGGCCTCCCGCGCCTCCTGAATCGCCCGGGACGCGTGCCAGGTGTTGGCCGCCTTCAAGCCGGCGGCACGTGCCTCCAATTCGCGTTGCTCGTCGGCGTCGACTGCGTCGGCGGTCTGGATGTCGTGGCATTTACTGACCAGCTCGTTCTGGGCGAACTGCAGCGCGTACGACTTGGCGATCAACGGGAACAGCCGGCGCTGGTGCACCAGGTAGTCCATGATCAGCACCTCGGACTCGTCGTCGGGTGCGCTGAATTGCTTGCGCTGCAAGGCGTATCGCGTGGCGATGTCCAACGCGACGCGCGCGGCCGCGCCCGCGCTGCCGCCCACCGTGATCCGCCCGCGCACCAACGTGCCCAGCATGGTGAAGAACCGGCGGTTGGGGTTCTCGATCGGTGAGCTGTAGGTCCCGTCCGGCGCCACGTCGCCGTATTTGTTCAGCAGGTTCACCCGCGGGACGCGGACGTGGTCGAAGACGATTCGGCCGTTGTCGACCCCGGGCAGGCCGCCCTTGTACTCACAGTCCGACGTCGTCACCCCGGGCAGGTCGTTGCCGTCGGCGTCGCGGATCGGCACCAGCAGACAGTGCACGCCGTGCTGGACCGGCTCGCCGTTCTCGGTCGTGATGAGTTGCGCGAATACCGCTGCCATGGTGGCGGTTTCGGCCGCGCCGCCGATGTAATCCTTACGGGCCGTCGGCGTGGGGGAGTCGATGATGAACTCCTCCGTCGCGGGGTCATACGTCGCGGTGGTCTCCAGCGACTGCACGTCGCTGCCGTGTCCGGTCTCGGTCATCGCGAAGCAGCCCCGCAATTCCAGGCTGATGATCTTCTTGACGTATGCCTCGTGGTGGCGCTCGGTGCCGAGGTTTTCCACGGCGCCGCCGAACAGCCCCCACTGAACGCCGGCCTTCACCATCAACGACAGATCCGACATCGCGAGCATCTCGATCATCGTGATGGCGGCGCCGATGTCGCCGGTGCCGCCGTGCTCCTTGCGGAAGTTGTCGGCGGCGGCGCCGAACGCGGCCATGATCCTCATCTGCTCGGCCACCTTGGTGCGCGCGATCACGGTGTTCGGGGTGTAGTGCGGGCGGAAGAGGTCCTCACTCATGGTGGACCGCAGCTGGTTCTTGACGTCGCGCCAACGCCCGTCGAGGGCGTTGCGCAGCTGCTCGGCAATGGTTGTGCTATCTGGCGCCATAGACCGACCGTATCCCCCGGTTCGCGTTGCGTGAAACAACAACCCGATTTTCACCGAACGTGCATCCATGGCGAGGTCGAGGCCGAATTTTCGTGCTGAGTGCACGCTCGCCCGCTACCTTCTCGGTTATGAGTCGGTGGGTGGCGTCGATGTGTCTCGCCCTGGCGTTGGTGGGATGCGCGTCCGGGCATCCACCCGCGCCGCGGCCGATGCTGACGTATCTGGGCCAGTCGCAGGTTCCGTTCGACGCCACCTTCGACGGCACCGTCATCGGCGGGCTGTCGGCGCTCAGCTACGACCCGGGCCGCCAGCTGTATTACGTGATCAGTGACGATCGCTCCAAGAAGAATCCGGCCCGGTTCTACACGGTGCAGTTGTCCCTGTCGGACAGGGGAATTGACCACGTCACGTTCACCGGCACCCATCCGCTGCTCGACCCGTCCGGCCGGCCGTTCCCGCCGCTCAGGGCGGATACCACGCCGCCGATCGTTCCCCCCGACCCCGAAGGCATCGCGTTCGATCCCTCCCGGCAGCGGCTGTACTGGTCCTCCGAAGGTGAGCGGCTCACCGCCGGCCCGGTGTTGCTCGACCCGTGGATCCGGACCGCGGCGCTCGACGGTGCCTACCTGGGCCAGTTCACCCTGCCGGCCAATCTGGCGATGTCGGCGCAGCGCGTGGGCCCGCGCAGGGACAAGGCGCTGGAGGGCCTGGCGCTGACGCCCGACGGCCGATCGCTGTTCGCCGCGATGGAGGACCCCGGCTACAACGACGGTCCGCTCAGCGACGGCGGCCACCGCATCCTCACCCGGATCACGAAGTTCGACGTCGCGACCGGCGCGGCCACGGCCCAATACGCGTACCCGATGGAGCCGCCGGCACCGCCCGCCGATGTCAACGGTGTCTCCGATCTGGTCGCCTTGTCGGACACGACCTTCTTGGTGATCGAGCGATCGTCGGCCCTGCCGCCGACGGTGCGGATCTACCGCGCCGAAATCGGTGCGGCGACAGACGTTTTGACCACCCCGTCGATGGAGCACGCGGCCGTGACGCCCATGACTAAAACCCTGGCGGTCGATTTGTCGTCCACGCCGGGACTGTCACCGCTGGACAACGTCGAGGGCATCACGCTGGGACCGAAGCTGCCCGACGGTCGCCAGTCGGTGGTGCTGGTCAGCGACAACAACTTCTCGCCCCGCCAGGTCACCCAGTTCCTGTTGTTGGCGATGTGATGCGGGCCCGGCCGGGTTCGGGCCGCAGCCGGTAGAGGGCGAAGCCCGTCGCCGCCACGCCGAAGAGCACCAGCATGGTCATGTCGAACACCCACCAACCGCTGTAGTGGGTCCACGTCTGGGAATCGGCGGCCAACGCGTCGACCCTGCGCAGGTCGACCGTGGACGCCGAGGCGGCGAAGCCCCATCGGGCGGGAACGAACCAGGAGATTTCCTGGAAGCCCCACTTGCTCACCAGCTGGACGAGGCTCCCGTTGAACAGCGCCGACGCCAGGATCACCGGCAACAGCAGCGGCAGGACCTCACGCAGCCGAGTGCCCAGCGCCGACAACGCGAGCCCGATCACCGCGGACACGATGGCCGTCACCGCCACGCTCACATAGAGCTCGAGCGTGGCGTCGTGCAACAAGGCGGCGCCGCGCGTTGGACCGCCCTTCTCGGCGACGACGATGGCGAACACGACTGCCGTCAACAGGGCCGCGGCGACGCCGAACACCAGGATCTTGGCGGCCAGGTAGGCCGTCGTCGACATCCCGAGAGCCTGCTCGCGCCGGAAGACGTGCCGCTCACCCACCACGGCCCGGATCGTCAGCGCGGTGCCGATGATCACCGCGGCGACGTTGAGGGCGGCCAGGATCTCGATGGCTTCGTGCGGGTGGGCGGCGCCCGCCGGTGGCCGGGCCAGGCCCGAATCGCCCGGGATCAGCAGCGTCGCTCCCGCCAGCAGGAACGGCAGAATCGCCAAGAACACGAAGTAGAGCCGGTCGGCGAAGATCAGCCTGACGTCGCGGCGGGCCAGCAGCCGGACCTGCCGCGCCATCGGGGGTTCGGCGGGCGGCGGCGACGGGGCGGCCACCTCGGGCGGCGCCGTCAACGCCGACGCCGATGGGCGGGCACGGAACGCACGGTGGGTTCCGCCGGGATCGGCGCCCGCCCGGGCGAGCACCGCGGACCAGTCGGCCGTGCCCATCGTGGCCTCGATCTGCGCGGGCGGCCCGAGGAATGCCGTCGTACCGGCCGAGGTGAGAACCAGCACCTGATCGCACAGGTCGAAGTCGGTCGACGACGTCCGCGATGACGCGGCCGCCACGACCACGCAGCCGATGTCGGCCTGGCGCCGCAGCATCGCCATCACGTGGCGCTGTTGTTCCGCGTCCAGGCCGGCGCTCGGCTCGTCAACCACGAGCAGCGTCGGCCGGGTGACGAGCTCGACCGCCAGCGCGGCGCACCGGCGCAGCTCGGGCGACAGCTTGCCGATCCGGGTGGCCCGGTGCGGTGTCAGCTCGAGTTCCTCGAGAACCTGGCTGACCACGCGGTCTCGTTGCTCGGGCGAAACATCTTGCGGCAGGCGCATTTCGGCGGCGTATCGCATGACCCGCTCGACGGTCAGCTGCCGGTGCAAGCGGTCGTCGGGCGACACGATGCCGATGCGGCTGCGCATGGACTGCGGCTCGGCGTGCACGTCGTGGCCGTCGACGGTGACGCGGCCGGAGCTGAGTTGCCTGGTGCCGGCGAGCAGTCCGAGCAGCGCGGAGTTGCGCGCGGCCGAGGGCCCGACGATCGCGGTGAACGCGCCCGGACGCGCCGTGAAGGAGATATCCGACAGCGTCTCGCGCCCGTCGACGGTGAGTCCGAGCCGGTACGCGGCGACTCCGACGGTGCGGGCGTCGGCCTTGAGCGGCAGGCGGTAGGTGGCGTTCGGCTCCGCCGTGCGAATCGAAGGACGCGCGACGCGCAGTTTCGAGGTGACCATCCGTTCGATCAGCCCCGGACCGCCCGTGTCCTGAGCGGCGGGCTGAGCGGGCGGCGCGGGGTGCGGCTGAGCGGGCGGGGCGGGGGGTTCGGCCGCCGGCGGTTGTGGCGGCACGACGGGCATCCGCTGCGTCTCGCGCTGTGTCGGGGCCCGCAGGTTGGGGCCGTGCGGGCGGGGCGGTGGCGGCGCGACCGGAAAAGGAGGCGGCGGGTGAGCCCCGGGCCGGGGCGCCGGGCGCTGAGCCGGGGCCGGCGGACCTGCGGGCTGCGCGATCTGGAAGACCAGCCGCGGGCCCCGCTGCGGATCACCGACACTGATCGCCTGGCCGTCGCGGATGTTCACGGTCGACGCCCGCGCGCCGTCGACGAAGATCCCGTGGTGGCTCAGGTCGATGGCCACCCACTGGGTGCCGGCGAACCGCAGCACCATCTCCGGCCCGGGCGGTGGCGGCGGCGAGCCCGGGTTTCCGAGGCGCTCGAGGGCGATGTCGCAGCCCGGGCCGTAGCCGACGATCACGTCGCGCCCCGGGGCGAAGTCGAACCTCATGGGCCCGACCCACACGGTCAACGGGGAGGCCCTGAACGTGGAAGCCTCGGTCCGCATCGCCCGCCCCCTTTCGTCACCGATCAGCTCGACTTAGTGTCTACCCGCTGGCCGCGGCCTCTTCACCGGTTTAAGCCCTCACAGCGTGCTACGCCGCCCGGCCGGCGACGCATTGTCGAGGAGCCGGCGCAATACCTGGACCGCGTCCGTGAGCACCCGGCGGTCGCCCGGTTCGAGGAGCGCGAGTTGGGGTTCGATCGCGGCGGCGCGGTCGGCGCGGACCGCGTTGAGCATGCGTTTGCCCTGAGGGGTGATGCGGATCCGGACGGCGCGCGCATCCCCCGGGTCGATGGTCCGGGTGACCAGGCCGGCCTCCTCGAGCCGGCGCACCTGGGTGGTCATGGTCGGTTGGGAGCAGTGGTCGACGGTCGCGAGATCACCGATGCGGGCTTCCCCGTGAGCTTCGATCGTGGCGAGCAGCCTGGCCTGCGCCGCGGGCAAGGGCATCTGGATGCGCTGGGTGGCCAGCCGGTTGAGCCGCGCCACCACGGCGAGCAGATCCGCTCCCAGCTGCTGGGCCTCGACGTGTGCGGTATCGACAACTCTGTCCATGTGCCCATCGTTCCATAGCTTTGCTAACTGAGACGAGAGGCGCCGGCCCGAACTGGGCCGGAAGTCACGAAGTGTATGACGCGACTCGGCGCGGCGGGCTGGCACAATCAGTGAAGTGAATGCCCGTCGCCCCGTCCGTTCGCACCATCGGGGTGGGCCGTTACGACCGGCCGAATTGGCACAGGCCTCCGTGATGGGGGCGCTGTGCGCGGTGATCTCGATCGTCGCCGGGGTGATCCCGTTCGCGCAGGGTTTGGCGCTGTTGGGCACCGTGCCCATGGGGCTGCTGACCTACCGTTACCGCCTCCGGGTGCTCATCGCCGCGACGTTTGCTGCCGGAACTCTGGCCTTCCTCATCTCTGGATTGGGCAGTTTCCTGACCGTCATCAACTGCGCCTACATCGGCGGATTGACCGGAATCGTCAAACGCCGGGGCAGGGGCACACCGACCGTGACGTTCGCGTCCCTGATCGCCGGCTTCTTCGTCGCCGTCGCCACGGTCGGCATGCTGGCGGTGCTGAATCGGTTGCGCCATCTGATATTCCAGGTGATGACCGCCAACGTGGACGGTGTCGTGGCGTTCCTCGACCGGGTGAATTTGGGGTGGCTCGGCGTCGACGTCAAGCGGGTCTTCGAATTCGGGTTGCAGTATTGGCCGTGGCTGATGCTCGGCTATGTCACCTACGGCGTCGTGGTGTCGTCGTTGATCGGTTGGTGGGCGCTGTCCCGCCTCCTGGATCGGATGGGCAACGTTCCGGATGTGCACAAACTGGACGCTCCGGACGAGCCGCCCGACGCCCCGATCGGGCCCGTGCCGGTGCGGCTCGACAAGGTGCGGTTCCGCTACCCGCACGCCCAGCAGGACGCGTTGCGTGAGCTCAGCATGGAACTGCAAGTCGGAGAACACGTTGCCGTCATCGGCGCCAACGGGTCCGGCAAGACCACGTTGACGCTGATCCTGGCGGGCCGGCCCCCGACATCGGGCACCGTGCGGCGCCCCGGAGCGGTGGGGTTGGGCATGGTGGGCGGCACGGCGCTTGTCCTGCAGCACCCGAAGAGCCAGGTGCTGGGCACCCGGGTGGCCGATGATGTCGTCTGGGGGCTGCCGCCGGGCACCGCGGTCGACGTCGACCATTTGTTGCGCGAAGTAGGGCTCGAGGGTTTCGGCGAACGGGACACCGGAAGCCTGTCCGGCGGGGAGTTGCAGCGCCTCGCCCTCGCCGCGGCGCTGGCCCGAGAACCGGCGCTGCTGATCGCCGACGAATTCACCAGCATGATCGACCGAGAGGGCCGTAACGTCTTGTTGAACGTGCTGTCGGGCCTTCCCCAACGGCATCGAACCGCCCTGGTGCACATCACGCATTTCGACAACGAGGCCGCGTCGGCGGACCGGACGATCAACCTCAGCGATTCCCCGGACAACACCGTTGTGGTCGAGACGGCCCCGCCCCCCGCCCCGGTCCCCGCGGTGAAGTGGGGCTCGAACAAGCCGGTGCTCGAAATCATCGGCGTCGGACACGAATACAACAGCGGGACACCGTGGGCGAAGACCGCGCTGCGCGACATCAACCTCGTCGTGGAGCAGGGTGACGGGATCTTGATTCACGGCGGCAACGGCTCGGGCAAGTCGACGCTGGCGTGGATCATGGCCGGGCTGACCGTTCCCACCAACGGCGCCTGCTTGATCGACGGCGAGCCCATCCGGGAGCACGTCGGCGCGGTGGCGCTGTCATTTCAGACGGCGCGGCTGCAATTGATGCGCAGTCACGTCGGCCTGGAACTTGCCTCCGTGGCGGGCTTTTCCGACGATGACGAAGACCGGGTGGTCGCCGCCCTTGCTGCGGTCGGGCTGGAACCCGCGATGGGCAAGCGGCGCATCGATCAGCTCAGCGGCGGCCAGATGCGGCGGGTGGTCCTGGCCGGCCTGCTGGCGTGTTCGCCGCGCGTGCTGATCCTCGACGAGCCGCTGGCCGGGTTGGACGTCGCCAGCCAGCGGGGCCTGCTGCGCGTGCTGGCGGATCTGCGCCGTCACCGGGGCCTGACCGTAGTTGTCATTTCCCACGACTTCGTCGGTTTGGAAGCCGTGTGCACGCGGACCGTGCATCTGCAGAAGGGCGCGCTGCAAGCGGTGTCGGCCACCGCCGCGGCCGGGGGTGTGGCGTGACCGCAACCTCCGCCTCGGCCCCCAGGAGGAGTCGGCGCACCTCCCGGCCGGTGGTGCTATTGGTTCCGGTGCCGGGCAGGTCCCCCATCCACAACCTGTGGGCCGGAACCAAACTCCTGGTGGTATTCGGTGTTTCGGTGTTGCTCACCCTGTTTCCGGGCTGGGTGACCATCGGGTCGGTGGCGGCGCTGGTGCTGGCGGCGGTCTGGATCGCTCACATCCCGCGGGGGGCGCTTCCGTCGGTTCCGCGGTGGCTGTGGATCCTCCTCACACTGGGTTTCGTGACCGCCGCGCTGGCCGGTGGTAGTCCGATGCTGACCATCAACGGGGCCCACATCTGGCTCGGCGGGGCGTTGAACTTCCTGCGGATCTCCGCGTTATCGGTGGTTCTGCTCGGGCTGGGGGCGATGGTGTCCTGGACCACCAACGTCGCCGAAATCGCGCCCGCCCTGGCGATTTTGGGCCGCCCGTTCAAGTTGTTGCGGATTCCGGTGGACGAGTGGGCGGTGGCCCTGGCCCTGGCGCTGCGTGCCTTCCCGTTGCTGATCGAGGAATTCCAGGTGCTCTACGCCGCCCGTCGACTGCGGCCCAACCACATGCCGACGAGTCGCAAGGCGCGGGTCAGGCAGACGGCGGGTAACTCGATCGATCTGGTCGCCGCCGCCATCGTGGTGACCCTGCGCCGGGCCGACGAGATGGGCGATGCGATCACCGCTCGCGGCGGCATCGGCCAGCTCTCCGCCGATCCGGCACGGCCGAAACTGGGGGACTGGGTCACGCTCGGCGTCACCGTCGCGGTCAGCGGTGCTGCGGTGGCGATCGAGACGATATTCCACCTGACGGCCTAGGCCCTCGCGTAGCGTGAGCGGGTGGCCGACATCCACCGGACTCGCGCGATCGCGGCACGCATCGGCGACGTCTGGGAAACACTCGCAGACTTCGGGTCGATCAGTTCGTGGGCCGGCAACGTCGATCACTCGTGCATCTTGTCCTCCGGGCCCGACGGACCCGGCGTCGGCACGGCCCGCCGGGTGCAGGTCAAGCGCGACGCCCTCGTCGAGCGCATCACCGAATTCGACCCGCCCCGCGCCCTCGCCTACGACATCGAAGGCCTGCCACGCCGCCTGCGCAGGGTGTCCAACCGCTGGACGCTGGCACCCGCCGGCGGTGATTCGGCTGCGACCACCCTGGTGACCCTCACCAGCACCGTCGAAATCGGCCCGCACGCAACGCAACAGCTGGCCGAAGTTGTCCTGTGCCGCGTCCTCGTGCGACAGTCCGAGGCGATGCTCGCCGGCCTGGCGAATCGATTGGAGCACGCTGGTGTCTGATCGCCCCGACGTCGTCATCATCATGACCGACGAGGAACGCGCGGTGCCGCCGTACGAGGCCCCCGACGTGCTGGCCTGGCGCGACCGGACGCTCGGCGGCCGCAAGTGGTTCGACGACCACGGCGTCAGCTTCACCCGGCACTACACCGGATCACTGGCCTGCGTGCCAAGCCGCCCAACCATTTTCACCGGGCACTACCCCGACCTGCACGGCGTCACCCAGACCGATGGCATCGGAAAGACCGCCGGCGATTCGCGCATGCGCTGGTTGCGCCAGGGTGAGGTGCCCACACTGGGCAATTGGTTTCGCGCCGCCGGATACGACACCCATTACGACGGCAAGTGGCACATCTCGCACGCCGATATCACCGACCCGGCGACCGGCCGACCGCTGGCCACCAATGACAAGAACGGCGCCGTCGACGCCGCCGCGGTGCGGCGCTACCTGGCCGCAGATCCGCTGGGGCCGTTCGGTTTCTCCGGGTGGGTCGGTCCGGAGCCGCACGGGGCGGCATTGGCCGACGCCGGCGTGCGCCGCGACCCGCTGATCGCCGACCGGGTGGTCGCCTGGCTGGCCGATCGTTACGCCCGCCGCCGCCAGGGCGATCCCGCCGCGTTGCGTCCGTTCCTCTTGGTGGCCAGCTTCGTCAATCCCCACGACATCGTGTTGTTCCCGGCCTGGTCGCGCCGGAGCCCGGTCAAGCCGTCGCCGCTCGACCCGCCCGCGGTGCCCGCCGCGCCCACCGCGCAGGAAGACCTGTCCACCAAGCCGGCGGCGCAGATCGCGTTCCGCGAGGCCTATTACTCCGGCTATGGCCCCGCACCCGCGATCGAGCGGACCTATGGGCGCAACGCGCAGCGCTACCGCGACCTGTACTACCGGCTGCACGCCGAGGTGGACGGCCCGCTCGATCGCGTCAGGCGGGCGGTCACCGAAGGCGGTTCGGGCGACGCGGTATTGGTGCGCACCGCCGACCACGGCGACCTGCTGGGCGCCCACGGCGGCCTGCACCAGAAGTGGTTCAACCTGTACGACGAGGCCACCCGCGTTCCCTTCGTCATCGCGCGCATCGGCGAGCGGTCGACGCGGCCACGCCGCGTCACGGCGCCGACCTCACACGTCGACCTGGTCCCCACCCTGCTGGCGGCGGCGGGCGTCGACGTCGCCGCGGCGGCCGCGACGCTGGCCGAGTCGTTCTCGGAAGTGCACCCGCTGCCCGGGCGGAACCTCATGCCGATCGTGGACGGCGCGGCGGCGGACGAGACACGCGCCGTCTACCTGATGACCCGCGACAACATGCTCGAAGGGGACAGCGGCGCATCGGGATTGGCGCGCCGGCTGAAGCGGACCGTCGATCCGCCCGCGCCGCTGCGCATCCGGGTGCCGGCCCACACCGCCTCCAACTTTGAGGGGTTGGTGGTCCGCGTCGACGAGACGGCGGCCGCCGGTGGCGCTGGCCACCTGTGGAAACTGGTGCGTACCTTCGACGACCCGAGCACCTGGACGGAGCCGGGGGTGCGGCACTTGGCGGCCAACGGGCTCGGCGGAGACGCGTACCGCACGTCGCCCCTCGACGACCAGTGGGAGCTGTACGACCTCACCGCCGATCCGATCGAAGCCATCAACCGGTGGGCCGATCCCGACCTGCATGCCCTGCGCGCGCACCTGCGAGCGCGGCTCAAACACGTCCGGGCCGACTCCGTTCCGGAGCGAAACGTGCCGTGGCCCTACGCCTCTCGCCGCCCACCCGGCGCGCGGCCGTCGATGCTGAAGCGGTTGATCGGCAACTCGTGACGCCGCGGCGCCCGGGCTAAGTCCGCATCCGGTCGATGAGGTTCGACAACACCACGATGCTCTCGCTGCGCTCGATGTCCGCGCTCGACCGGATCCGCTCGAGGGCGGCCTCCAGGTGGCGCATGTCGCGCGCCAGCACGTGCAGGATGGCGTCCGACGTGCCGGTCACCGTCGCGGCGCTGACCACCTCGGGCATGTCCACCCAGGCCGCCCGCAGCCGGTCCGGCGCGATCGTGCCGTGGCAGAACACCTGCACGTAGGCTTCCGTGTTCCAGCCGAGCGCATTGCGGTCGACGATCGTGGTGAAGCCCTTGATGACGCCGGCGTCGAGCATCCGGTCGACGCGCCGCTTGACCGCCGGGGCAGACAGATTCACCTTTTCGCCGATCTCGGCGAACGTTGCCCGCGCGTGCTCGGTCAGCTCGGCCAGGATGCGGGCGTCGGTCTCGTCGAGGCGCTCCATCACCCTTCCCTTCGATCGGGCGCAATGAATCCGTGGCGAAGCCACTCTTACGCAATAAATCGCCTATAGACACGCAATATATAGCGATTGATTGTGTCAGGATGCCGAAATACCGTTGATCTATGACGGAACAATACGTGGTGGCGGCCGGGTCCGGCTCGGCACCCGGCCGCCGGGTCCGCACGCCCCGCGCCCGCCGGTACGCGATGACGCCGCCGGCGTTCTTCGCCGTCGAGTACGCGATAAACCCCTGGATGGACGTCGCCACACCCGTCGATGTCGGCCGCGCGCAGGCCCAGTGGGACGACCTGCGCACCACCTACCTTCGGTTAGGGCATCAGGTCGAGGTGATCGGGCCGGCGCCGGGGCTTCCGGACATGGTCTACGCCGCCAACGGCGGATTCATCGCCGGCGATGTCGCGATCGTCGCGAGGTTTCGATTCGCGGAGCGGGCCGGCGAGTCGCAGGCCTACGCCCAATGGATGTCTTCGCTCGGGTACCGGCCCGTGTCCACCCGTCACGTCAACGAGGGGCAGGGCGACTTGCTGATGATCGGCGAAACGGTGTTGGCGGGCTACGGCTTTCGCACCGACCGGCGTGCGCACGCGGAGATTTCCGCGGCGCTGAGGGTGCCGGTGGTCTCGCTGGAGTTGGTCGATCCGCGCTTCTACCATCTCGACACCGCGCTGGCCGTACTCGACGACCATACGATCGCGTTCTACCCGCCGGCGTTCAGCACCGCGGCGCAGGACCAACTGCGCGCGCTGTTTCCCGACGCGATCGTGGTCGGCAGCGCCGACGCGTTCGTGCTGGGCCTCAACGTCGTCTCCGACGGACTGCGCGTCGTCCTTCCCACGGCCGCAACGGGTTTCGCCGGGCAATTGCGCGAAGCCGGCTTCGAGCCCGTCGGCGTCGACCTGTCCGAGCTCCTCAAGGGTGGCGGCTCGGTCAAGTGCTGCACATTGGAGTTGTTTCCATGACGATCCTCGACGCCCGGACGTCCACCCGAACGCAGGCCGCGATCGGCCTGGTCGAACGCCATGCCGCGCACAACTATTCGCCGTTGCCCGTGGTGGCGGCCAGCGCCGAGGGTGCCTGGATCACCGATGTCGAGGGCCGGCGCTACCTGGACTGCCTGGCCGCCTACTCGGCGGTCAACTTCGGCCATCGCAACCCCGAGATCACCGCGACGGCCCATGCCCAGCTCGACACCGTCACGTTGGTGAGCCGCGCGTTCCACTGCAACACGCTCGGCCCGTTCTGCGCCGCCCTCGCGCGGCTGTGCGGCAAGGACCTGGTGTTGCCGATGAACTCGGGCGCCGAAGCGGTGGAGAGCGGCCTCAAGGTCGCACGCAAATGGGGTACCGACGTCAAGGGCGTCCCCGACGGACGGGCCAACATCATCGTGGCGGACAACAACTTTCACGGCCGCACGATCAGCATCGTCGGCTTCTCCTCGGACCCGACGGCGCGGGCGGGATTCGGACCGTTCACCCCCGGGTTCCGCTCGGTACCCTTCGGCGATGCCGCCGCACTGGCCCGCGCCATCGATGACCACACCGTCGCGGTGCTGCTCGAACCGATCCAGGGGGAGGCGGGCATCGTCGTCCCGCCCGACGACTACCTGCCTACGGTCCGCGCGCTGTGCAGAAGGCACCGCGTGCTGATGATCGCCGACGAGATCCAGTCCGGCCTGGCGCGCACGGGGCACACCTTCGCCTGCGACCACTGGGGCGTGGTGCCCGACGTCTACCTGCTGGGCAAGGCGCTGGGCGGCGGCGTGGTCCCGCTGTCGGCGGTCGTCGCCGACCGCGAGGTGCTGGGCGTGCTGCACCCCGGCGAACACGGCTCCACCTTCGGCGGCAACCCGTTGGCCGCCGCGATCGGCAGCACGGTGGTCGCCATGCTGGGCCGCGGAGAGTTTCAGGCCCGCTCGGCGGAGTTGGGCGCGCGCCTGCACGCGCGCCTGCGCGAACTGGTGGGCCACGGTGTGCGGGCGGTGCGCGGGGTGGGCCTGTGGGCCGGCGTCGACATCGACCCGGCGCTCGGGACGGGCAAGCGGATGAGCCTTCGGCTGGCCGACCGCGGTGTGCTGGTGAAGGACACCCACTCCTCGACGCTGCGGTTCGCGCCCCCGCTGGTGATCAGCGCGCAAGAAATCGACTGGGCGGTTGAGCAGTTCGCTATGGCGTTGCGGGAGGCTGGCCCATAATCAGCTGATCGAGCAAGGAGGGGCATGCCACCGACGTCGATCAGCCTGAGGGAGCAGATGCTGCGGCGCCGTCCAGTCGTCGGCAACGTCGTCGCCTACGGGGCCGCGGACCATCTCAAGCGGAGCATCGGGACTTTCCAGCTGACCATGTTCGGTGTCGGCTCGACCGTCGGGACGGGCATCTTCTTCGTCATGTCACAGGCCGTTCCCGAGGCCGGCCCCGGCGTGATCCTGTCGTTCCTCATCGCCGGGCTCGCGGCCGGGCTCGCCGCCATTTGTTACGCCGAATTAGCTTCCGCGGTACCGGTTTCGGGGTCGTCGTATTCCTACGCATACACCACGCTGGGCGAGGTCGTCGCGATCGGGGTGGCCGCCTGCCTGCTGCTGGAATACGGGGTGTCGACGGCCGCGGTCGCGGTCAACTGGAGCGGCTACCTCAACAAGCTGCTCAGCAATATCCTCGGAATCCAATTCCCGCACGCGTTGTCCGCCGCGCCCTGGGATGCGCAACCCGGCTTGGTGAATCTGCCGGCGATCATCCTGCTCGCGATGTGCGCCGTGCTGCTCATCCGCGGCGCCAGCGAATCGGCCAAAGTCAACACGATCATGGTGCTGATCAAGCTGGGCGTGCTGGTGATCTTCGTCGTCGTCGCGTTCACCGCCTTCGACGCGACCCACCTGCGCGACTTCGCGCCCTTCGGCGCCGCGGGCATCGGCTCGGCCGCCGGCACCATCTTCTTCTCCTACATCGGCCTCGACGCGGTGTCGACCGCGGGCGACGAGGTGAAGAACCCGCAGAAGACCATGCCGCGCGCGCTGATCGCGGCGCTGCTGACCGTGACCGGCGTTTACCTGTTCGTCGCGCTGGCCGCGCTCGGCACTCAACCGTGGCAGGAGTTCGCCGGACAGCAGGAGGCCGGGCTGGCCACCATCCTCGACAACGTCACGCGCGGCAGCTGGGCCAGCACCATTCTGGCTGCGGGGGCGGTGATCTCGATCTTCTCGGTCACGCTGGTCACCATGTACGGGCAGACGCGCATCCTGTTCGCCATGGGTCGCGACGGGCTGCTGCCCTCGCGATTCGCGCGGGTGAACACGCGCACCATGACGCCCGTGAGCAACACGGTGATCGTGGCTATCGCGGCCTCGGCGCTGGCCGCCTTCATACCGCTGGACAAGTTGGCGGACATGGTGTCCATCGGCACGCTCACCGCGTTCGTCGTCGTATCCGTGGGTGTGATCATCCTGCGGGTGCGCGAGCCCGACCTGCCACGGGGCTTCAAGGTCCCGGGTTACCCCGTGACGCCGGTCCTTTCGGTGTTGGCGTGCGGCTACATCCTCGTCAGCTTGCACTGGTACACCTGGATCGCGTTCGGCGGCTGGCTCGCGCTCGCGCTAATCTTCTACTTCGTGTGGGGCCGCCATCACAGCGCGCTCAACAGCCAATCCCTGCAGCGGGACGCGCTGTGACCGTCGTCGTCGGGTACCGGGCCGGCCAGGTCGGGCTCTCGGGATTGCACCTGGGGGTGCGCATCGCGCGCACCCGCGGCACCTCGCTGACCGTCGCGACCATCGTGCCCAAGCCGTGGCTGACGCCGTCGCGCGCCCGTGTCGACGCGGAGTTCGAGCTGTGGGCCGACGCCCTGGCCGCGGAGTCGGCGAACGAGGCCGCCGGGATTTTGGCCACGATGGCCGACGGGATCGAGGTCAACTACGCGCACCGCGCGCACGGATCGGTGTCGGGTGGGCTCCTCGAGGTCATCCAGGAGGTCGACGCCGACGTGCTGGTGCTGGGCTCGTTGCCCAGCGGCGGCCGCGGTCAAGTGCTGATCGGTTCCACCGCCGACTGGCTGCTGCACGCCTCGACCGTGCCGGTGGCCATCAGCCCGCGCGAATACCGTTCGAACCAAGGCAAGTTGACCCGCCTCACCTGCGCCTACTCGGCCACCCCGGACTCGATCGATGTGGTGAAGCGCTGCTTCGAATTCGGGCAGCGATTCGGTGTGCCGGTCCGGGTCATCACGTTCGCAGTCCGCGGCAAGACGATGTATCCGCCGGAGGTGGGGCTCGAGGTCGAGGATCAGGTGCTGCAGGCCTGGGCGTCACAAGTGCGAGACATCCTCCAGGAGCTCAAGACGGACGAGATCGTCAGCGACGACGTCGCGCTGCAGGTGGTCACCGGCCGCAGCTGGAAAGAGGCGCTGGCGAAGGCGGATTGGCAGGAGGGCGAGATCCTGGCACTGGGCACCCGGCCGCGCGGCGATATCCGGCGCGTCTTCCTCGGTTCCCGCAGCACCAAGATCATCCGCGAGAGCCCGGTGCCGGTGCTGGTGCTGCCCGGCTAACGCTGCGCCGCGGCGTTGGCGGCCGCTTGCGCGCGTTTCAGGGTCGCCGCGACATCGCCACGGCCCAGGAACATCTCATCGAAGTAGGGCTGCAGGGCGTCGTTACCGGCCGGAAACCCGGCGCCCCCCGGCGCCGCGATGCGCGGGCCGTCGAGCACGCTGAAGAAGGGTGTGACGTCCACGCCCCGGGCCGACCAGTAGTCGAAGTAGACCGGCTGAGCCGACAGGACCGCCGGGATCGCCGCTCCCTCGCGGCCCAAGAACTCGTTGCCCGGTTTGCTACCCATCCAGGCCAGGACCTGGCGCACCGCGCCGGGATGTTTCGTCGCGGAATTGCCCACCGCCGCAATGCCATTGGTGACGCTCACCCGGCCGGCCGGGCCCGACGGCATCATCGTCACACCCCAGTGGAAGCGGGCATCGCGGGCCACCGGCGCCAGGTTGTAGGTGCCGGACTGGAAGAGCGCCATCCTGCCGGCCAGGAACTGGTTACGGGAGAAGTCGCCGTTGTCGTTGGTGTCCGAGGCGGGCGGCGCGACGTGGTCGTCGTTGATGAGGCCGACCAGATAACGGAAGGCCTGCACCGCCCCGGGATTGTCGAACGCGAAGTCGTCGCCACGCTGGAAGACCCCACCGGCCGAGCCGATGTAGTTGAGGTAGATCCCCTGCGGATCATTGGCGGCGTTGTAGCCCCACTGCCGAACCCGTCCGGCGTCGAAACCCGCGGTGCCGCCTCGACGTCCGTCGGCGTCGACGGTGAGCCGGGCCAGCATCGGGCGCAGCGTGTCGTCACCGCCGGCGCCCCACCGCAAGCCGTTCAGCTGGGCGGGTTGGACGCCGGCCGCGGCGAGCAGGTCGGCGTTGTAATACAGCGCGATCCCGGCGTCGGTCAGCTGCGGCACCCCCCACAGCGCGCCCCCGCGGGTGAACTGGCCGACGACCGCCGAGTCCCACGCCGAGGCGGAGCCCGGCCCGAGGGCCGCGCCGATGTCCATCAGCCGGCCGCTGTCGGCGTAGGCGGCCAGGTAGGCGTTGGAGAGCCAGAAGATGTCGTCGGCGCTGCCGCCGGCGACATCGGTGCGCAGCGTGTCGAAGTAGGTCGGATACGCGACCACGCTGGTGTGCACCGCGATATCGGGATGCGTGCGGTTGAACGCCTCGAACGACCGCCGGTAGGCCGCGGCGATCTGCTCGGCCCAGACCCGCACCGTCACAACGATCTTGCCGCCGGCCGGCTGGCCGGAGTAGTCGAGCAGCACCGCGGTCGCGCCCAACAGGACCGCGACCAGCGCGAGCGCCGAAGCCATCAGCGTCGAAACGCGGGGCCGGGTCATGGTGCGCACCGAGATTGCCGCGATGGTCGTGGAGCGCCCGGAATCGCGGCCGTGACCGCACTCTCGGCGCGTGAGCGGCTCACTTGAGCCCCGAGACGACGATCGACGCGACGATGTGACGCTGGAAGACCACGAAAAGCGCGATCAGCGGGACGATCGCGACGGTCGTCGCCGCCATCACCAACGTCCACTGCGAGTTGAACCGCGACTGCAGATCGGCCGTCGCCACCGTGAGTACCCGCCACTTGTGCCCGCTGGTGATCACCAACGGCCACATGAAGTTGTTCCACTGCGAGACCACCGTGATCAGTGTCAAGGCCGCCAGCACCGGCCGGCTGGACGGGATCACCACGTGCACGATCACGTCCAAGGTGTTGGCCCCGTCCAGGTGGGCGGCGTTGATCAGGTCGTTGGGGATGATGCGAAAGTGCTCGCGCAGCAGGAAGATCGCGTACGGCGAGCCGAACAT
>NZ_LZJG01000095.1:0-516 GCF_001667785.1 Mycobacterium sp. E3247
CTCGAGCCGGGGATGACGTTGCTCGACATCGGCTGCGGCTGGGGCGGAGCACTGCAACGGGCGATCGAGAAGTTCGACGTCAACGTCATCGGAATCACGCTCAGCCGCAACCAGTTCGAGTACAGCAAGGCGAGGCTGGCGGCTATTCCGACCGAGCGCAACGTCGAGGTCCGGCTGCAGGGCTGGGAGGAGTTCGACGACAAAGTCGATCGGATTGTCACCATCGGCGCCTTCGAGGCGTTCAAGGCCGAACGTTGGCCCGCATTTTTCGAGCGCGCCTACGGCATCCTTCCCGACGACGGCCGGATGTTGCTGCACACAATTTTGACGTATCAATGGCAAGAAATGCCCGCGCGCGGCATCACGCTGACGATGAGCGACATCCGATTCGCGCGATTCATCTACAAGGAGATTTTCCCCGGCGGGCAGCTGCCGGCGCAGGAAGACATTTTGAAATTGGCGCCGGCGGCCGGGTTTACGGTTGAAAAAGTGCAATTGCTGCGGGAACACTACGCG
>NZ_LZJG01000096.1:0-12557 GCF_001667785.1 Mycobacterium sp. E3247
CCTGATGTCGGATCGCTCAGGCCTGGTGATGGAACCCGGCGCGGCGGTGAAATTGCGCGGCGTCCAGGTTGGCCGGGTGTCGTCGATCCAGCCAGGTGATCCGGTGAGACTTCACCTGGAGCTCTACCCGGAGCAGCTCAGGTACATCCCGGCCAACGTGGGCGCCAAAATCACCGCCACCACGGCATTCGGTGCCAAGTATGTCGACCTGACCACGCCCGCGCACCCGACCGCTAAACGGCTCGCGGCCGGCGCGGTGGTCGAAGCAAGCAACGTGACCGTCGAGGTGAACACCGTCTTTCAGAACCTCGTGGGCGTGCTCGACCAGGTCGACGTCCCCAAACTGAACGCGGTGCTCACCGCGGTGGCCGACGGGTTTCGCGGGAAGGGCGAGGCGATCGGCGAAGCCACCACCGACCTCAACCAGGTCCTGCTGACGATCAATCCGCGCAGCGAGACCATCCGGGCCGACTACCGCGCCCTGAAGGGATTCAGCGACGCCTACGGCGCGGCCGCACACGACATCCTCACGACGCTGGACGCCGCCAGCACGACCGCCACCACCGTCACCAAGGACGCCAAGGAACTTGACGCACTGTTGCTCAACGTCAGTGGACTCTCCCGCGCGGGCACCAACCTGATCGGCCCGAACAAGGACAACCTCGTGCACGGCATCAACCTGCTGGAGTCCACAACGCGGCTGCTGATGAAGTACAACCCTGAGCTCACCTGCACGCTGGTCGGCGCCAAGACCGCCGCCGACAGGTTCACCGGCCCGGCCGGCGGCGACAACGGGTATTCGGTGATCCTGGACTCTGGCCTGCTCTTCGGGGAAGACGCGTACAAGTTCCCCGACAACCTGCCGATCAACGGCGCCAAGGGCGGCCCCGGTGGTCAGCCCGGGTGCGGATCGTTGCCCGACGTCGCCAAGAATTTCCCGCAGCGCTACCTCGTCACCAACACCGGGTGGGGCACCGGACTGGACATGCGGCCCAACCCCGGCATCGGCTTCCCGGGGTATGTCGACTATCTCCCCGTCACCCGGGGGACACCGCAACCGCCTAGCATTCGGCACCCCGGCGGCCCGGCGCCCGGCCCCGTTCAAGGAACGGATGGATACAACAGTCCGGCACCCTATGGGGCGCCGCGATACGCCCCGGACGGCACCCCGCTGTATCCCGGTCTGCCGCCGGCTCCCCCGCCGGGCAGGCCACGCGAACCGGGTCCTCCGCCGGCGGGTTCGGAACCGTTCGTGCCGCCGGTGCGCTCCGGGCAGCAACAAACCTGCGGCCTGGTCAACAACGACTGCGCACCGTTGCCACCGCCGCCTTATAGCCCGGCGCCGTGACCACCGAATGAGACACCAGCAGCGATAGAGGAAGGCAGACATGCGAGAGAATTTGGCCGGTGCCCTGTGGCGCCTGTCCATCTACTTGGTCGTATGCCTGCTCGGCGCGTTTGCGCTCATCGCAGTGTTCGCCCAGTTGCGCTTTCAGTCGGAGAAGACCTACAAGGCCCAGTTCGCGAACGTGTCGGGCCTGCAGGAGGGAAACTTCATCCGCGTCGCCGGGGTCGAGGTCGGCAAGGTCAAAAGCATCACCGTCCAGCCCGACTCCACCGTGCTCGTCGAGTTCACCGCGGCCGACTCGGTGGTGCTCACCGAGGGCACCAGGGCCGCCATCCGCTTCGCGGACCTTATCGGCGGCAGGTACATGGCCCTGGAGGAGGGCGCCGGGGGAGTCAAGCGGCTTAATCCGGGCACGACCATCCCGCTGGCGCGGACCGAGCCGGCGCTGGACCTCGACGCATTGATCGGCGGCTTCCGGCCGCTGTTCCGCGCGCTGGACCCGGACCAGGTCAACAAGCTCACCGGCCAACTCGTGGCGGCGTTCCAGGGGCAGGGAGGCACGATCGGCTCTTTTCTCACCCAGGCCGCGGCCCTGACCAACACGCTGGCCGACCGCGATCAACTGATCGGTCAGGTCATCACCAACCTGAATACCCTGCTCGGTTCACTGAGCGGCCAGAGCAAGCAGTTCGCCCAGGCGGTCGACTCACTGGCCGAATTGGTGCGAGGGCTCAAGGGCCGCAAGCAAGACATCAGCAACGGAGTTGCATACGCCAACGCGGCCGCCGGGTCGATCGCCGATCTCCTGTCACAGGCCCGTCCGCCGGTCAGGAAGGTGGTACACGAGCTCGATCGGACCGCCGCAAACGTGCTGGCAGACCACGACTATTTCGACAACTTCCTCAACACCTGGGCCGACGCGACGCAAATACTGAACAGGCAGGGCATGTACGGAGACTTCTTCAGCTTCTATCTGTGCGACATCCTGATCAAGGTCAACGGTAAGGGCGGCCAGCCGGTGTACATCAAGATGGCCGGCCAGGCCACCGGCAGGTGCACGCCGCGATGAAACCCTTCTCCGAACGCAATCCGTTGATCATCGGCCTCATCGGCGTCGGCGCCACCCTGGCTGTCGTGTTGATCTCCCTGAACTATGACAAGCTGCCGTTCTTCAGCAGGGGCAAGACCTATTCGGCGTACTTCGCCGAGGCCGGCGGCTTGGCACCGGGTGACCACGTCCAGGTATCGGGTTACCGGGTCGGGCAGGTCTTGGACGTTGCCCTGGACGGACCGCGGGTACTGGTCAAGTTCAGCGTCGCCAACAACGTCCGCCTCGGTGACCGCACCGAGGCGGCGATCAAGCTGAAGAGCGTTCTCGGCAGCAAACTCTTGGAGGTAACCCCGCGCGGCGATGGGCAGCTGGGCGGCCCGATACCGCTCGACCGAACCAGGCCGGCCTATCAACTGCCAGACGCGCTGAGCGATCTCAGCAATACCATCAGCGGGTTGGACACCCAGCAGTTGTCCACCTCGCTGGCCGTGCTGTCCGACACCTTCGCCGACACACCGCCCGACTTGAAGCAGGCGGTGCAGGGGGTGGCGCGCTTCTCTCAGACACTGAACGAGCGCGACGCGCAGCTGCGAAACCTGTTGAGCAGCGCCAACAAAGCAACCAAGGTGTTGGCCGAGCGCAGCGACGAAGTGGTCAACCTCGTCGCCAACACCAACGCGCTACTGGTTCAACTGAGAAGCCAAAGCAGTGCGCTGGGCCAGATCTCGAGCAATTTGTCCGCCGTGGCGCAGCAAATCAAGGGCTTCATCGCCGAGAACCGCAACACACTCAAGCCGGCGCTGGATAAGCTCAACGGGGTATTGGCCATCCTGGACAACCGCAAAGAACGCGTCCAGAAAGCGATCGTCGGCCTCAACAGATACGCCTTAGGGCTCGGTGAAGCCGTCAGCTCGGGACCGTTCTTCAAGGCGTATCTGGTCAACCTGCTGCCCGGGCAGTTCGTGGAGCCCTTCATCGACGCGGCCTTCTCCGATCTGGGCCTGGACCCCAATGTGCTGCTGCCCTCACAGCGCACGGACCCGCAGCGCGGGCAGCCGGGCACGCCGCCGCTGCCGATTCCGTTCCCGCGCACCGGCCAAGGCGGGGAACCACGCATGACCATTCCAGATGCCATAACCGGCAACCCGAGCGACCATCCATGCGGTGTGCCCGGCGTGGCGTTGCCCGGCCCTGGCTGCTATCCGTATCGGGAGCCGCTGCCCGCGCCGCCACCCGGCGGCCCGCCGCCGGGACCTCCCGCGCCGCCGGGCCCCGGCGAAGGACAGTCCATCCCGCCAGGGGGGCCCGTCGAACTACCAGCACCTGGTCAGATACCGCCGAGCCAACCGCCCGTGCTGAACGGACCCGGACCCATCGGCCCGTCCCAGCCGGCCGGAGGTGGTGGCCAGTGAGGTCCCGTTACGTCAAGCTCGGCGTGGCCATCGCCCTGGCGGTCGTCCTCGTCGGCGGCATCGTCACCGTCGTGGGGTTGGCGACCGGCATAGGCCACACGCAAGTCGTCGGCTATTTTGCGGACAGCACCGGCCTCTACACCGGGGACGACGTCGTTATCCTCGGCGTGCGCGTCGGCAGGGTCGAGAAGATCGAACCGCAACCCGGCCGCGTCAAGATCACCTTCTGGTACGACGACAAATACAAAGTACCCGCCGACGCTAAAGCCGTGATTATCTCGCCGTCACTGGTGACACCCCGAGCCATCCAGCTGACGCCCGCCTACACGGGCGGGCCGACCATGGCCGATCACGCGACAATTCCGCAGGACCGCACCGCCGTTCCGGTCGAATACGACGACTTTCGCCAGCAGCTAGAAAAACTGACTGAGACACTGCAGCCCACCAAGCCAGGCGGAACCAGCACGTTGGGGGCGTTCGTCGACACCGCGGCCGACAACCTGCGCGGCCAGGGGCCGGATATCCGTAACGCGATCATCAAGCTGTCACAGGCGATTTCCGCGCTCGGCGACCACAGCGACGACCTGTTCAGCAGCTTCAAAAACCTCTCCCTCCTGGTCTCCGCCCTGCACGACAGCAGCGACCTGCTGCGGCAACTGAACCAAAACCTGGCCGGGGTGACCGGCTTGTTGGCCAGCGACCCCGACGCGGTCGGCAACGCGGTCCGCGACCTCAACGACGTGGCCGGCGACGTCACGGACTTCGTCGCCGACAACCGTGAGACCCTGGGCGCCACGTCGGACAAGCTGGCATCGGTGACCACGGCGGTGAACCAGAGCCTCGACGACATCAAACAGGTGTTGCATGTCGCCCCGACCGCGTTCCAGAACTTCCTGAACATCTACAACCCCGCGCAGGGCTCGTTGACCGGCATCCTGGGCGTCAACCAATTCGCCAACACGATCCAATTCCTGTGCGCCGCGGTCGAAGCCGCGTCGCGCAAAAACTCCAAGGAGTCGGCCAAGCTGTGCGTGCAATACCTGGCGCCCATCATCAAAAACCGCCAGATCAACTTCCTCCCGCTGGGGGAAAACCTCTTCGTCGGCGCCACCGCGCGGCCGAACGAAATCACCTACAGCGAGGACTGGCTGCGGCCCGACTACGTTCCCCCGCCACCTCCGGGAGCGCCCGCACCGGCCGCCGCGCCGCCGCAGGAAAGCGCAACGGCGCCAGACGCGCCGGCCGCGCCACCGCCGGCCGCGCCGGTGCAGACCCCAGATCCGGCCGCCGGCTTGCGCGGAATGATGGTGCCGTCCGGGGGTGGACAATGAGCCGGGCACCACGCTGGTATCGCATGGCCGCGGGCCTGGTGACGGCACTTGCGCTGGTGCTATCGGGCTGCGGCTTCCACGGGGCGAACTCGTTCAAGCTGCCGGGAACCAAGGGCGGCGGGCCCGGTTCGTACACCGTTAAAGCAGAGATGTCCGACATTCAAAACCTGCAGCGGAACTCCCGCGTCCGGGTCAATGACGTCACCGTCGGCACCGTGAGCGACATCGAACTGCAGGGCTGGCACGCGTTGGTCACGATGAGCATCGAAGGGGGCGTGGACCTCCCGGCCAACGCGACGGCCACGATCGGCCAGACCAGCCTGCTGGGCTCGGTACACCTCGAATTGGCGCCACCCACTGGGGCGCCGCCTGTGGGCAAGCTCAAAAATGGGTCGTTGATACCGCTGTCTTCGGCGGGCGGCTATCCGTCAACCGAACGCACGCTGGCGGCGCTTTCCCTGGTGCTCAACGGCGGCGGCCTAGGGCAGGTCCAGGACATCACCAAGGCGCTGAGCACCGCGTTCACCGGTCGCGAGCAGGACCTGAGAAGCCTGCTGGGCCAGCTCGACAACTTCGTCGGCTACCTCAACGACCAAAAGGACGACATCATCGCCGCGACGAACAGCCTGAACAACCTGGCCGGTCAGTTCGCCGACGAAAAACCGGTGATCGATAAGGCGCTGAAGACGATCCCGGACGCCTTGACGGTGCTAAAAGACGATCGAGAGGACCTTGCCAACGCGCTGGGTGACCTGAGCAGATTCGGCGCGCTCGCCGCCGACTCGGTCAACAAGACCAAGCAAAGCCTCGTGCAGGAACTTAACGACCTCGGCCCCGTGCTGCAGTCACTGGGCGACGCGGGGGTGTCGTTGACCCGCTCGCTGGGCCTCTTCGGCACCTTCCCGTTCCCCAAGGACACGTTGAGCAAATGGCTGCGCGGTGACTACGCAAATCTGACCGGCATCTTCGACTTGACCCTGAGCCGGCTGGACTCGGGGTTGTTCACCGGCACCCGGTTTGAGTGCAACCTGAGCGAGCTGGAGCTTCAGTGGGGCCGCACCATCGGCCAGCTGCCGAGCCCCTGCATGGCGGGAAGCCAGTACAACCCCGGTAACCCGTTGGTCGTGCCCTACCACTTCAACCAGGGGCCGTGACATCATGCTGAACCGACTCCCCCGACGCATCAAAATCCAGCTGGCGGTTTTCGCGACGGTCAGCAGCGCGGCGGCCGCCATCATGTTTTTCGCCTACATGCAGATACCGACCTTCTTTTTCGGGATCGACCGGTATGAGGTCACGGTCAAACTGCCGCAGGCGGGTGGCCTGTATGCCGGCGGGAATGTCACCTACCACGGCGTCGAAGTCGGTCGGGTGCAGGCGGTGCGCCTGACCGATGCCGGCGCCGAGGCGGTACTGCGGATGAACTCGGATTTCCATATCCCGGCCGATTCCGGCGCCCAGGTGCATAGCGTGTCGGCGGTCGGCGAGCAGTACGTCGAACTGCTGCCGCGCAGCACGACCGGGCCGCCACTGAAAGACGGCGACGTGATACCGGTCGACCGCACGTATGTCCCGCCGGACATCAACTCGCTGTTGGCGGCCACCAACCGCGGACTGAACGCGATCCCACGGGACAACCTGAAAACGGTGGTCGACGAATCGTATGTCGCAGTCGGCGGGCTCGGGCCGGAACTTTCCCGGCTGGTGAAAGGGACGACTGCGGTGTCGATCGACGCCCGAAAGAACCTGGACGCACTGGTCAACCTGATCGACAACTCCAAGCCACTGCTCGACAGCCAGATCGACTCATCGGCCGGGATCCAGGCCTGGGCCTCACACCTGGCGGCGATCACCTCGCAGTTGCGCAACAACGACTCCTCGGTTGCGGGCCTGCTACGCAAGGGCGGACCAGCCACCGCCGAGGCTCGCCAATTGTTCGACCAACTGAACCCCACCTTGCCGATCGTCCTGGCCAACCTGGTCAGTGTCGGGCAGGTAGGAGTCACCTACCGCGACAACCTGGAATCCCTTCTGGTGGAGCTGCCACAGGGTACCGCCGACATCCAGGCAATTGGCGTGGCCAACAAAGACACCAAGCAGCCCTACCATGCTCCCTTCCTGAGCTTCAAACTAAACGGCAACTGGCCGCCGCCGTGCACGACGGGATTCCTGCCGGCCCAGCAGCAGCGGGCGCCCAGTTACGAGGACTACCCGGATGTTCCCAAGGGGGACTTCTACTGCCGGGTGCCACAAGACTCGCAGCTCAACGTGCGTGGCGCGCACAATCTGCCGTGTGAGACCCGGCCCGGCAAGCGGGCGCCGACCGTCAAGATGTGCGAGAGCGACGAGACGTACGTTCCGCTGAACGACGGCTGGAACTGGAAGGGTGACCCGAACGCAACATATTCCGGCCAAGGTGTCCCGCAGTTCAGGCCGGGGGAGGAACCAGCGGGGCAGGTCCCCGCACCGTCGCCGCCCGGTCCGGAACCACCGCCGATCGCAGCCGTCCAGTACGACCCAGCCACGGGCATGTATGTGGGACCCGACGGGCGTATGTACACACAACGAGACCTGGCCCGTGGTGCCACAAAGGAGCAAACATGGCAAAGCATGCTGATGCCGCCCAAGACGAACTGAGCGCAACAGACCGTCCGTCTATGTCCGCGGCGACGCCGGGGCAAAGCGACGGCGACTCAACGCAATCGCCCAACAGGATCACCTCGAAAGACGACAACGCCGCGGCGGCACCCGCCTCGGACGAGTCCGATGCGGCCGACGACTATGACACTGCCGTCGATGAAGACGCCGACGACGCTTCCGAAGACGCCGCGCCGCCCAAAAAGAGGGCCACGCCGGTGCGGCTGGCGGCGGCGTTGGGTTTGGTGACGGTCGTGGCCTTGGGCGCGGTGGCCGGGTGGTTCGGGTATCGGGGATATCAGGCACGTCAGGCCCAACAGCAACGCGAGCTGCTGGTTCAGGTCGGGCGGCAAGGCGCGCTGAACCTGACCACAATCGACTGGCACCACGCCGACGCTGACGTCCAGCGCATCCTGGACTCCGCGACGGGTCAGTTCTACGACGATTTCTCCCAGCGATCAAAACCTTTCGTTGACGTGGTCAAGAAGGCGCAGTCCACGTCGGTGGGGACAATCACCGACGCGGGTCTCGAGTCGCAATCGGGCGACGAAGCCCAGGTACTGGTGGCTGTATCCGTTAAGACCTCGAATGCCGGTGCCGCCGAACAGGATCCGCGGCATTGGCGAATGCGGATAACGGTGCAGAAGGTTGGCGGTGGCGCAAAAGTCTCCAATGTCGGATTTGTGCCGTGAGCAGGCCGTTGTCCGGCAACCGCCGACACCACACTCTGCCAACCAGAAAAGGAACTATCGCAGTGCGGCTCAAAACCGATCGCAAGACCGATCCGGGTGCAACCGAGGTCTCGGAAGAGAAGACTGGGCAGGGCGCCAGCCAGACGAACGAACCCGAGGCGATCGGCGACGCGGTGACCGCCACCGACGACACCGAATACCGGGCCGAATCGGCCGAGGACACCAGCGACGGCGACGTGGAAGACGTTGCCGAATCAGGCGACACGTCCTCTAATGATGCTGAAACCGATGACATTGAAACCGAAGAAGATGTCAAAGACGTTGAGCCGCCGGGACGTAAACGCCGAATCAGGCGGATCAAATGGTCGCGGGTGCTTGTCTTCTGGGTGCTCCCCGTCGTGGGGATGGCGGTCGCCGCGGCGGCGGGTTATTTGAAGTGGCAAGACGCGTGGGTCCGGGATTCGGCGGTCGCCGGTATCGAGTCGGTCGCGGCCGCTAAGGATTCCACCGTGGCAATACTGTCCTACCAGCCCGACACCGTCGATAAAGACCTAACTGCCGCGCGGGCTCGGTTGACCGGCAAGTTCAAGGACTCCTACGCACAATTGGTCCATGACGTCGTGATGCCGGGCGCCAGGAAGGACCACATTTCGGCGATCGCCACCGTTCCCGCGGCGGCGTCGGTGTCGGCGACTCCGAACCACGCGGTCGTCCTGGTGTTCGTCAACCAGACCGTGACTGTTGGCAATGATGCGCCCACGGACACCGCATCCACTGTCCGGGTGACGTTGGACAAGAGCGGCGGCCGTTGGCTGATCTCCTCTTTCGACCCCGTCTAGTCGGAAAGCGCGGTGGCCCAAGGGATATGTCGCTGCAGCATTACAGGGTCGTCTGTGTCGGGCCGAAATTCTGGCACAACGTGTACGGCGGCGTGATGGAGTCTGCACATCCTTGGGCCTTCACCATGTATGTCGCCCCAGGCCGGTAAAAGTAATACATGCGCACCGTCTCCTGACCGGACTTGTATGCGCAATGCCCAGGCGAGCCGTCGCCCGCTATGGATACACACACCACCTGCATGTTGGGGACGGCTGCTACGGTGCACGGCCCCGGATGCATCGTGACCAACACCTTGCTCTCTCCGGATACCTGTACAACTTCAGGCGGTGTGAGCACAAAGGAGCACTGTCCGGATGCATCTTCCCCCGACGGCGATGCGTGCGAGACGCCGCCCGATCCGACGGGAACGAGCGCCATCCCCATAACCAGTCGCAAAGCCGCGAGACGGCGAGACATCTTCGAATAATACAAGTCAGAGCCCCGGCTAGGTAGGGTTTGAAGCGCACTGCTGGCGAGTCGAACCAAGTCTGCCCCACAACAGATTTCGAGCCCAGCGCGGTATCGAACCCCCGTGGAGACTCGGTGAGCTTCCCATTTTGCTGGCACGGCCACAGATCATTCACACGTGAGTGTTCTCGTATAGCGAGGTCATGGTCGCTGGACCAACCAGATAGATGTTCTCGGCCGCTTATGCTCACGGTTTATCGCTAGGGTTGATGAATTCGGGGCGGCCATCGGCAAGGTTCGGCAATGAATTTTGGCGAGGCGTTTGACTAATATCTCGGCGAGATGCGCCAGGGGCTTTTGGCTCAAGCCGCTACGCCACCGGCCAGCTCGCTCGTCCTGTGAGAACCTCCAAGCGGACGAGTCCGCGGGGTCAAAGCGCCTCTGGCCCCGCCATATTGGGCCATCTGACGCTACATCGCGCCACGGCGTGTCCCAGATTCACCGACCAAACACCGACCACGGATCAGCGTTGACGGAGGGTCGGCAGGACCAGAGCCGCCCTTGGCAGAGAAGCCGACTTGTCTCACGGTGACTGCCGCGACGCATTAGCACCTCTAACGTCGTCCCGAGCGACGTAGGGCGACATATCGGCGCCCCATCCGGTTGGCACGTCTGCGAGCGGCGGGCGAACGTGTAGCCGGAACCTGATGGATCAATAGCGGTTATCCATAATGTGGCAGTACTCGGAAGAAGTGCCTCGCGGCGAAGTGACATCCTTTCCCAATCCTGGCCAATCCCAACGCCGCGGCTGCGGTTCGCGAGCTACTCAACGCTGTTTGTGCGGTGAGCGAGCCAGGCGGCTGCGCGTTGGGAGGCTCTCCCAAAGCGTTCGGGTACGGTCGCGGGGCGCGTTGCGATCACTTGCGGGTCAACAAGATCAGCAGTGATCAGTGCGTCGACGAAGTTCAAGTCCTTCTCTCGGAGAGCACACAATTTCGCAACACACAGGTCTTCCTTGTCGAGGCACCATCCGATGAATTGAGGTTCGCCCGATGGGGCGGCGGTGTTCTCGTTCTGGACCTTGACCAGTCGATCGCGCCATCCGCCGGGCAGTGTCGAGGTCTGCAGGTCTACGGCGTCGATACTGAAGCCGTGAAGCTGCTCAAATGGGGAGAATTCGCCCGCTGCTCCTTCGATTTCGTCTGCGAGACGGGTGATTTCACCGGTGTTGTCGGCGATCGGGAGAACGTCGATTTCCGCCGATCTGGTGGCGTAGAAGGGCAGCTGATCTTCGGTGTAGGTGCCGAGGATCGCTTGGGAGCCGACGATGATCACTTCACTCAGGCCCGCGATTTGGCAGGCAGTCCGGATAGCGTGCTCAAGCTGGTCGCGCCGCATCAGCGCACCGTGCGCAAAACGCGGATGCGCTCCTCATCGCGGAGCAGTCCACCCATCGGTGAGACTTCGCGCATCTCGATGCAATCGCGGCTGAGTCCAGTAAGGACGCGATGAAGGCCGGGTACGTCGCCGCTTCTCATGAGTGATTCCCAGCGGTCGAGGTTTCTCATGTGTGGCTGGCCGGTGACGCCGGACCGCAATCGTCGCAGGTTGTGCTCGATCGCGGGTTGCCATTGTGTGAGAGTCGACCGCCTCAGGTGCCTGGCCAGCTCGCGGTGCAGTTTCCACGAGCGGCGTTCGGAACGTGTCAGCTTGGGAGTGACCGGCTGGCGGGTGATTTCGAGTCGGTACCCCATACAGGACAGCAGTCGGTCGAGCTGCTCATCGCTGAGTTCAACCTTGTCGGAGAGGAACTGGCTGATGCTCGGCTGGTGCACACCGCTGAGCCGAGACAACTCGGACTGGGTGGTGCCTGTTTCGTGCATCACCGTCCGCAATACGTCACTCCGACCGCTCATGCCCAACTATAGCATTTTCTACTATAGATAGCGGGGGCCGTTTTGTGCGGTGCCGCACGATGAGGTCCGCACGTTCTACGCCAACTTCGAGTTTTGGGCGTCTTCGACCGATCCGCTGCATTTGATGCTGTTGATGAAGGACGCCCGCGCGCTCATCGTCGGCTGATGCAACGCGATTGACTATCGCGGGCCAGGCTGCGCCAGCTGACGCCAACCAATCACCGACCACAGCACCGACCAGAACCAGCCGAGGCCAGTCGGCAGACATCTGAAAACCATCGCTGAACTGCGCAAACACCAAGTGCCCCCGGCAGGATTCGAACCTGCGACACCGGCTTTAGGAGAGCCGTGCTCTATCCCCTGAGCTACGAGGGCGGGGGACGTCGTCGAATACCTGACTGAAACCTAGCTAGGCGGGGTTCAGCGGCGTTCGCGGCGTCCAGGTGCCATTCCGGACGATCAGCCTACGCGTCCTGATGTGGCGGGTGTGAGTGTAGCTGGTATGGCGATGACCACGTGACTTCTAGGTGGGGAGCCTCGTCGTGCCGGCTGGCGTTAGGGCGGCTCGCTCCCGACAAAGCTCATGGGCCTACCAGTTGGACGATGCCCTCACCGGAATCCGCTCCGGTGGGGCCGCGCGTGAGGGTGCGGCCGCGGAAGAAACCCGGGGCGATCGCCCACCAGCCCAGCATCAGGATCACTCCGAGCACCAGCGCGCCGACACCGACCGCCGCGACGGCCCCGAACCCGAGGATCGTGATGTGGTGGCCCTCGTCATCGGTCAACCACTCGGGCCTCGCGTACTGGATGAGCCCGTAGACGAAAACGACCAGTAAGACCACGCCGCCCAGCAACGGGACGACACCGCGCATCACAAAACCCC
>NZ_LZJG01000097.1:0-684 GCF_001667785.1 Mycobacterium sp. E3247
GAAGTCGAACAGCGAGCTGATCGGTCCGAAGATCAGCATGAACCGGCGGATGAACGCGACGTTCCAGTGCGACGGCGCGTGCAGCTGCTCGGCGTCGACCCTGTCGGTGGGGATCGCCAGCTGCGAGGAGTCGTATAACAGGTTGTTCAGCAGGATCTGGCTGGGCAGCATCGGCAGGAACGGCAGCAGGGCCGATGCGGCCGCGGCGCTGAACATGTTCCCGAAGTTGCTCGACGTGCCCATCAGCACGTACTTGATGGTGTTGGCGAATATGCGCCGGCCCTCGGCGACGCCGGTGGCCAACACACCGAGGTCCTTCTCCAGCAGCACCACGTCGGCGGCGTCCTTGGCCACGTCGGTGGCGCTGTCCACCGAGATCCCCACGTCGGCGGCGTGCAACGCCAGCGCGTCGTTGACTCCATCGCCGAGGAACCCCACCGATCGGCCGGTGCGCCGCGCCGCGGTGATGAGCCGCGCCTTCTGCTCCGGCGAGATGCGGGCGAAGATGGTGTAATTCTGTGCGGCGTGCTCGAATTCTTCGTCGCCGAATTGTTCCATCTCCGCGCCGGTGATGGTTCCCTTTGAGGCCAAACCCAAGTCGGCGCACACCTTTTCGGCCACCCGCGCGTTGTCACCGGTAGCGATCTTCAGCTCGATGCCCAGATCCGCGAGCTGGGTTAGGGA
>NZ_LZJG01000098.1:0-719 GCF_001667785.1 Mycobacterium sp. E3247
AACGGCGAGAAGTGGTACACCTCAGGGGCGTCCATTTCTCAGCTGGCACTGGTGATGGCCAAGACCGATCCCGACGCCCCTCGTCATCGGCAATACACCACCTTCTTGGTGGAGCTGCCCAACGCGGGTTTCGATATCGTCCGCAATATCCCTATCATGGGCGAATCCGATATCCCCACCTACCAGGGCGAAATCCAGATGGGCCACGCCGAAGTGCGCATCAACGACCTCGTTGTCCCCCACGAGAACATTCTCGGCGGACTTGGACAGGGCTTTGCCATGGGCCAGCATCGCCTCGGCTACGGCCGGCTGCGGCACGGCATGTGGAGCATCGCGAAAGCCCAAGCAGCGCTTGACATGGCGGCCGCGCGGGCATGTGAAAGAGTCACCTTCGGCAAACGGGTGGCTGATCGTCAGGGAATCCAGTGGATGCTCTCCGACTGCGCCGAGAAGCTTTACGTCACCCGGCTGATGATCCTGCACCTGGCTTACAAGATGGAACGCGGGCTCGACTTGCGGATCGCGAATTCCATCGCCAAAACCTATATCGCCAACATGCTGATCGAGGTGATCGACACGGCGTTGCAGATACACGGGTCCTTGGGCTACACCCACGACCTGCCGTTGGCGGCCTGGCTCTCAGAGGCGAGAATGAGCCGCATCGTCGACGGCCCCGATGAGGTGCACCGGTGGACCGTCGGGCGCAACGTCGTCAAGGC
>NZ_LZJG01000099.1:0-15494 GCF_001667785.1 Mycobacterium sp. E3247
CATACCTGCTGCCGTTCATCGAGGCCGAGAAAGAAAGCTTGGGCGACTCTGCATCCAAGGACACCAACGGCACGATCATCATGGCGACCGTGAAGGGAGACGTTCACGACATCGGCAAGAACATCGTCGGGGTCGTGTTGCAGTGCAACAACTTCGAAGTGATCGACCTCGGGGTGATGGTGCCCGCCCAGAAGATCTTGGACGCTGCCAAGGAGCACGACGCCGACATCATCGGGTTGTCGGGACTGATCACCCCATCCCTGGACGAGATGGCCAACTTCGCCGTCGAGATGGAACGCGAGGGGCTTCAGATCCCGCTGCTGATCGGCGGCGCCACCACCTCGCGCGCCCACACGGCCGTGAAGATCTCGCCGCGCCGTAGCGGCCCGGTCGTGTGGGTCAAGGACGCCTCCCGCTCGGTGCCGGTCGCCGCCGCGCTGCTCGACGACAAGCAGCGGGGTCCCCTGCTGGAGGCCACCGAGGCCGACTACGCCTCCCTGCGCGAACGGCACGCCCAGAAGAACGAGCGGCCGATGCTGACGCTGGAGAAGGCCCGCGCGAACCGGACGCCGATCGAGTGGAACGGCTACACGCCGCCGGTGCCGGCCCAGGGCGTTGGTGTTGGGGAAGGCGTGCGGGAGTTCCTGGACTACGACCTCGCCGAGCTGCGCGAGTACATCGACTGGCAGCCGTTCTTCAACGCCTGGGAGATGAAGGGTCGCTTCCCGGACATCCTCAACAACCCGGCGTCGGGCGAGGCCGCGCGCAAGCTGTACGACGACGCGCAGCAGATGCTCGACACCCTGATCAAGGAGAAGTGGCTGACCGCCAACGGGGTGATCGGCTTCTTCCCGGCGAATGCGGTCGGCTCGGGGATTGAAGACATCGAGCTCTACACCGACGACACCCGTACCGAGGTGCTGACCACGTTGCACAACCTGCGCCAGCAGGGCGAGCACCGTGACGGCATCCCGAACCGGTCGTTGGGCGATTACATCGCGCCCAAGGCCACCGGTCTGGCCGACTATGTCGGCGCCTTCGCGGTCACCGCGGGGCTCGGCAGCCAGGAGAAGATCGCGGAGTTCAAGGCGGCCCTGGACGACTACAGCGCGATCCTGCTGGAGTCGATCGCCGACCGGCTGGCAGAAGCCTTCGCCGAACGGATGCACCAACGGGTCCGCAAGGAGTTCTGGGGATTCCAGCCCGACGAGCAGTTGGACAACGAGGCGCTCATCGATGAGAAGTATGTGGGAGTCCGCCCGGCCCCCGGCTACCCCGCCTGCCCGGATCACACCGAGAAGGTGACGCTCTGGAAGTTGATGGACGTCAAGGAGCGGACCGGCATCGAGTTGACCGAGTCGATGGCGATGTGGCCCGGCGCTTCCGTCAGCGGCTGGTATTTTTCGCACCCGCAGTCGCAGTACTTCGTGATCGGCCGGATGGCCCAGGACCAGGTCGCCGACTACGCGAGGCGCAAGGGCTGGACTCTGCAGGAAGCCGAGCGCTGGCTCGCCCCGAACCTCGGCTACAACCCCGAGGATTGATTGCCCACCCAGTGACCGCGAGCGACCGTGTTTGCACGACGACACGCCGTCCCGCGTGGCAGTTTGCGGTCGCTCGCGCGCCTGGTGCGGGGCTAGAGGCTAGATCCGCAGCACGGGCGCCAACGCCGACAGCGGGATGTGCGCCTGCACCGTGCCGCCGTCCATGAACCATTGCATGACACCCGGCGTGAAGTTGAGCGGCTCGTCGTGACCCACCGGGTAGTCGGGCATGTACAGGATCAGCTCGTCGGGCGTCACCGCCCACGCCTTGTACGCCCCGGAGTAGACCTTGTCCGGAGTCCAGCGGTCGACCGTGAAGGGGTAGGTCCCCGGGTCGTGTGGCGGTGGCGCTTGGTTGAGCGCCGTTTCGATGAACGGTTGCGCCAGTGGGGGAATGGCGGTCAGCGGGTTTGACGTCGTCAGGTCCGCCAGCTGCACCCGCCGGCCACTGGCCATGTCGAAGGTGAAGGTCCGGTAGGCGTTGTTGGGCTTCGGTCCGTCGGCGTGGTAGTCCTCGTGGAACACCGCACTGAGCAGGTTGCCGTGGCGGAACACCTCGAAGTTCTCCTCGCCGTAGCTGTCGGCGGCCATGGCGCCGTTGGCCGTTTTCCAATTGTTGACCAGGGTGCGCAGGTAGTCCCGGATCACCGGGCCCGTGGTCGGATTGTCGACCAGGTCGTCGGGCACGGCGACTTTGATGTCCCGGACGGCCTTGCGCTCCGACGTCACGGAGGTGTGGCAGTACTGGCCGTCCCAGTCGCCGCCGAGCTCGCCACAGAAGGACGGCGCGGACGCGTGCGCCGTGCCGGGAAGCGTTGCAGCGGCAATCATTACCGATGCCGCGAGCATTCGTCGCATCACAGCAGCTGGACCTTGCTTGCCCGCCAGCGACCGTCGACCTTCTCCATCGTCATCTTGATCCTGCTGCGGTCGATGCGCGGGTCGGGAGCGGCCGTGTTGGTGACGGTCTGGTCGATGAAGACCAGCACGACGACCTTGTTCGTGGATTCGGACTGGATCGCCGAGTCCACCACCACGCCGTGCGCGGTCGCCTTGTTGTCGATCAGCAGCTGGCGAAGCTTGACGCTGGACTGGGTGTACATGTCCTTGAACTCGCCCGTCGCGCCGTCGAGCACCTGCCTGAAGTTGTCGTCGACCTTGTTGGAGTCGATGCTCGTCAGCACCTGCGCATAGGCGATCGCCGCCTGTTGGGCCTGATCGCCGGCCAGTCTGACCTGATGCTCCTGCCAGAGCCGCCAGCCGAGGAATCCCGAGACGGCAAGTGCTGCAACGAGAAGCGTCGGCAGCACGCTGCGACGCAGATAGTGCTTCCAAGGGTGCCTGCGGCGCTCGGCCACAGGGGGCTTGCGTTTGAGCAACGCACCCTCGTCTTCGTCGGTTGATTCGTCAGCGCGCACCTCGTCCACGTCTTCGATTGCGACGTCTTCCATTGCGACGTCTTCGATTGCGTTGTCCGGTGTTTCGGCGTCCGGCGCGGCTTCGGCATGCGCCTTGGCCTTCGGGTTCTTCTCGGTGGTCACGATCACGGTCATCTCCTAGGGTTCGGGTCGGCTGGTCTACGGCTCAGTGCGGCGGCTCGATCGGCAGTGCCGGGCCGCCGTAGGGGGTGGGAATGGTGTAGCGGCCCCGCGGGGTCGGATCGGTGCGCTGGCCCAGGTCCGCCCCCGGTGGCGGGCCGGCGGTGTCGTCGCCGCCCGGCCGCGGCGCGTTCTTGGCGCCGCGGATCGAGACGGCGGGGTCGTCGTCGCGGCAGTACGTGTACATGAACGGCTCGTAATAGTCGGCGGCGGACGAGGCGTGCGCGGGTGTCCCGTAGTCGCACACGTAGCGGGGATAGAGGTCGGCCGTCGCCCAGACACCGCCGTCGTGAAAGGCGCTCGTCACCGCGTCCAGTACCGACCCGCGGTAGTCGGGGAACAGCGCGTTGAGCGCGGGGACCCGTAGATAGAGCAGCTGCGACATGGTGGCCATGCTGCCCAGCAACTGCACCATCGTGTCCGAATTGTCGGCAAACAGATTGTCGACGGCCGATAGTGTGCGCGGCGTCTGCCCGGTCAGACGGCGATAGCCGGCCTGCATCCTGGCCACACCGGTCAGCGTCTTGTTGAGTTCGGTTGCCGCAGAGCCCAACCCGGCGTTCTTGTCGCTTGCCAAGGTGAGCACCACCCGGCTGGTCTTGATGATGCTGGTGGTCTGCGGCAGCACCGAATCCAGCGTCGAGAGCAGGAACGTGCCGCCGTCGACGATCGCGGTCAGCTTCGCGGGCCCCTCCTTGCTCAGGCTCAATTCCTTCTTGATCAACTCGATCTTGTGGGGATCGACCTGCGCCAGCAGCCCGTCGGCGTCGCCGAGCAACTGCGCCAGGCTGACCGGGACGGTCGTGCGGTCCGAGGTGATGAGGCTGCCGTCGTGCAGGTACGGCCCGGTGTCGGAGGCGGCCTCGAAGTTGATGTACTGCTCACCCGCGGGCGACAGCGCCGACACGTGCACGACGCTGCTCGCCGGGATCCGCACCTTCGACCTGATGCTGGCGACGGCGTTCACCCCGGTGTCGGTGATCTGCAGCGACTCCACCCGGCCTATGCGCACTCCGCGCAGGGCGACATCCTGATTGGGCAGCAGGCCACCGGAATCCGGCAATTGCACGGTGACCCGGTAGGACGAGGCGAACGGCTTCACCCGCAACGCACCGACAAGCAAGTAGGCGGTTGCAACGACCAGGATGAGCGCCAGTCCGGCCACCGACAGCCAGACCTGTTGCCGGTGGCCGGTGCGGACCACGCGGACAACGAAATTCGCGACGTTGTCGATGACGCGGATCACGGTTGTGGCCCCGGTTGTGGTGGCGGTTGCGGTCCCGGTTGCGGTCCCGGCGCGGGCTCCGGCAGCGGGCCGGGGGCCACGTCGATCTGGCCCGGGATAGTCGGGTCCGGGATGACGGGAACCTGCGGTGAGTTCGGGCCCCGCCCGACCACGCGTTCCTGCAGCCGCCACAGCGTGTACTTGAGGGTGCCGACGAGGAGGTTGACGTTGTAGTGGTGGGGTCCGTGCAGCCCGATGTCGCCGGGGAACCCGATGTCGGGCAGCGATCCGAGCATGATCTTGTCCACACCCACGTTCACCGAGATCGAGTTCCCCGCAGTCGATTTGACCAAAGCGGGGATCAGCCGGTTTATCGACAGCCAGCTGGTGTCCGGGCTCATCGCGACGTCGTTGGCGGCCCCGGCGACGGTGTTCAGGTCGCGGATGATGCTGCGGCCGCTGGTGTCGGTCCCGCCGATCGACGGGAACCTGGCCAGCAATCTGGAGGTGTCGCCCACCTGCACCGCCAGGTCGGAGAGCTGGGTGGTGTTGTCGGCCAGGGCCGAGGTGGCGGGGCCGGCCGCGACCATCAGGTCGGTGATGGTCTGGTTCTTGGCGTCGAGTTGGTCGGCCAGCTGCGACAATTGGGTCAGTGCGGCCGAGATCTGATCGGAGCGGGAATCCAGCCTGCCGAGCAGCTCGTTGGACTTGCGGATCATGTCTCCGAACGCCTGGCCCTGGTCACCGGTGGCCTTGCCGAAGCCGTTGATGATGTTGGTGAAATTGCGTACCGCCCCGCCGTTCACCAGAATCGACGCCGAACTCAGCACCGACTCGACGGTTGCGGCGGCCGCCGTCGAATCCAGGCCGATGGTGTCGCCGTCCTTCAACAGGGGGCCGTCCGCTTCGCCTGGGGGTTCGCCTGGGGCCGGCGGCTTCAGCGCGACGAACACGTCGCCCAGCGGTGTCGCGGTGCGCAATTCGGCCGTGCTGCCCCGGGGCAGTTGCACCCCGTCCCGGATACGCAGCCGCGTCACCGCGGTGTAGTTGCGCGCGACCATCGATTCGAGCTGCCCGACGTCGGCGCCGCCGAGCTTCACCTTGGCGTTCATCGGCAGGTTGAGCGCGTTGGAGAAAACCGCGTTCAGCGAATAGCCTCCCGAACCCAGCCCCGGCGCCGGAAGGGGCAGGCTGGCAAGCCCGTTCGTGGCGCATCCCGCGGTCACCATCGCCGCGGCCATGGCCGCCAGCACGCCGCGCGCGCCCGCGCTCCTCATTTCTGCCCCATCGCGGCCATGCCGTCGAGCACATAGGTCAACCCGAAGTCGGGGCCGAAGTCCTGGATGGTCCCCGTGCTGCAGCCCAGCTGACGAAGCCCCATCAGGTTGCAGATCTCCTTGGTGTACTGGCTGTCGAAGAGCAACCGATCGGTGAGGAAGCGGGCCCGCACGCTGCCGTTCGCCCGATCGATCATGTTGTAGGCGTTGTCGGCCACCAGCGGCGCCAGGTCCAGGAGCTCGGCGAGGTCGCGCCGCTGGTCGGTCACCATCTTCAGGGTGGTGTTGCCGCTCAGCGCGGCCCGCTTGATGTTGTCGCGGTTGGCGTCGAGCAGGTCACCCGCCTGTTGGATCAGCTGGTCGAGTCTGCGTCCGGTGCTGCCGTTGCCGATGTCCTCGTCGGCCATTATCTGGCTGACCTGGTGGATGGTCGAGGCGAATTCGCGCAACTTGGCGTCATTGGCGGTGACGGCGTCGAACAGGGTGCTGATGTTTCTGACGATCGTGGTGATCTGCTCGCGGGTCGTCGCGCCGCGGTCACTGGACAGGCGCAGCGCCTTGGACAGCTCGCCCAGCGCCGCCTTGATCTTTTCGCCGTTACCGTTGACCACTTCGGCGCCGCCATTCAGCACGTCGGCGATCGGGCCGCCGCCGTGGCCGTCGCCCTCGAGCGACTTGGTCACCTTGTCCAAAACGTTGAGGACACTGCTGAATTCGACGGGCGTCTTGGTCCGTGGCAAGCCGATGGTGTCGTGGTTCTGCAGAGTCGGCCCACCGCGGTAGGGCGGCGTGAGTTCGATCTGCCGGTCGGTGAGGATGGAGGTCGACACCGTGACGGCCTGCACCGTGGCGGGAACCTTGACGTGGCGGTCGACGGTGAACTCGACTTCGACATAGCCGCCCTTGGCGTTGATCTTGGTGACCTTGCCGACCGGCATGCCCAGCACCGCCACCGCGTTGCCCTCGTAAAGGCCGGAGGCACTGTCGAATTGGGCGGTCACGGCGATCGTGTCCTCATCGGAACTCAGGTACCACCAACCGATTCCGACCGCCGCGGCGAGAACCGCGACCGCGGCGACGAGGGCCAGCGCCTTGGCGCCGAGCCCCCTCACTTGCAGTCCTTGAAGTACTGGATCATGCCGAACTGCTTGGCACGGCCACTGATCGCGCACATCCATGAGTCGATCAACGGAACGTTGGGGGCGTTGAAGTTGATCGCGTTGCCGTCGCCCGTGAGGTTGGCGGCCTCGCGGAAGAAGATCGGGCTGGTTTGCAGCATGCTGTGCAGCAGGTCGTCGTGTTGAGCCATCAAATTGGTGAAGTCGCGCATGTCCTTGATCAATGCGTCCAGCCCCGACCTGTCGTTGACCACGACCTGGCTCATCGTGTCGATCAGGCTCGAGAGCGATTGCATCATCGCGTGGAAAACGGCGCGCCGCGCGACGAATTGGCCCAGCAGGTCCTGGCCCTGGTCGACCAGGTTGCCGATGCCGGCCTGCTGGCGCCGCAGCGTGTTGGTCACCTGCTCGGTGCTGCGCAGCAGCTGTCCCAGTTGGTCGCGCCGCACGGCGATGATCGACGAGAGGGTGTTGATATTCGAAATGGCCTGGGGCACAACGGCGGGCAGGCCCTCGAGTTGCTTGCCGAGCACCGCGAGCGACTGGGCGAACCGGTCGGAGTCGACCTGCTCGAACGTGGTGGTGGCGTCCTGCAACGCGGCTTGCAGGTCGTAGGGCACCTCGGTGTGCGCCAGGTCGAAGGTGTTGTCGGGCAGGTGCGCAGGGCCGCCGGGTTCCAGCGCCAGGTAGCGCGAACCCAGGATGGTGGTGACCTTGATCTGGGCCCGGGAATCCTTGCCCAGCGCGATGTTGTCCCGGATCTTCAGGCCCGCCTCGACGTGGTCTCCGACGAGTTTCATGCTGGTGACGTTGCCCACCGGGATGCCCGCGACCACGATGGGGTTGCCCGCCCGCAGCGAGGCCGCCTGCAGGAATTCGGCGGTGTAGTGCCGGTATCCGGCGCCGAGCGCGTGCACGAGCAGCATGACCCCGATGAGTACCGCGACCACCGCGACGGCGATGAACCCGAGCCACGTCTTGTTGTAGCTCTCCAGCGGACGCTTTCTCATCCCCGAAAGTCGAAGCCGGACGGACGTTTCAGCCATCGGCCGTGCTCCTGCACCTCGGGGTGTGCCAGGCCTTGTTGCCCGGTGTGGCGGCGTTGACGATGATCGGTACGACGTCGTTGAGCCCGGGGAAGAACCCCATGAAGTTCACGTCGCACACGTAGGCGTTGCCGTAGGCGCCCTGGTTGCCGACCCGGGTCAGCCCTTTGAGCAGCAGCGGAATGTTGTCGCCGAAGAATGCCACCTGCGGTTCGACGTCCATGATGTGCTTGGTGACACCGGGCTGGCGGTCGATGAATTCGCGCAGTGCCGGGTACACGTCCGCCGCCGACGTCGAGAGCCGGCCGGTCACCCGCGCGAGCGAACCCACCGAGGCGACCAGGTCCGGGCGCCGCGCGTCGAGCTCGCCGACGATGCTGCGGGTCTGGGTGATGACTCCGTCGAGATCGTCGTTCTGCCGGGCCAGGTTGCCCATCACCTTGTCGAGGTTGGTGATCACATTGCCGAGCGCCTGATCCCTGCCCGCGAATGTCTCTGTGAGGGTGGAGGTCTGGCCGACCAGCGTGGCCAGTGACGACGTGTCGCCCTGCAGCGAGGCGATGATGCCCTTGGTGAGGTTGTCCGCGTCGTGGGGGTTCAGCAGGCTGAACAACGGTTCGTAGCCGTTGAGCAGCGTGGTCACGTCGAAGGAGGGTTCGGTGCGTTCCAGTGGGATGGTGCTGCCCGGCGGGAGCAGCTCCCGACCGCCCTCGTTGCCCAGAGACAGTCCGAGGTAACGCTGGCCGACGATGTTCTGGTAGGTGACCGACGCCTCGGTGTTCCCGAACAACCGCTGCTCTTGCTGCACCACGAACGAGACCTTCGCGAGGTTGCGCTCGAGCTCGATCTTTTCGACTCGACCCACGCGCACCCCGGCCATCCGGACGTCGTCGCCTTCGCGAAGCCCGTAGACGTCGCTGAACACGGCCGAATACCTGGCGGTCTTGCCGGCCACGTCGCGGCGCAGGCTCACATACACCAGCCACGTCAGCGTCAAGGAGACGACCATGAACAGCGTCAGGGCAACGAGCGGGCCGCGGAACCTCACTTCGCCTCCCCGGGGGGCTGAGCCGGTGGGTGCGCCAGTGACACTGTCGTGCCGCGGGCGACCGGACCCAGCAGCAGCTCGGTGGCTTCGGTCGCGGGCGCGCCGGTGATCATGCCCAACACGTTTCGTTCGTATTGGCTCCCAACGGGGCCCACGTTCCCCCCGAAAGAGGCCTGGGGGATCCACGGCGCCTTGGGGGCCACCGGCGCGACCCACGGTTCGTGTGGTTGCGGTGTCGCCGGCGCGCCGGGTGAGGGGTTGTCGGGGTTCGCGCTGCCGGGCACGGGCGGTGACGGCGTAATCCCCGGGGCCAGAAGGGGATTCGGGTCTATCAAATTCGGTGGCCCGTTGATCAGCGGTGGGCCCACGGCCACCAGGTTGCCGTCCGGGCCTATCACGGTGCCCGGGGGCGGCGCGAGATCCTTGGGCGGCTGATAGTTCTGCGGCAGCAGCACGTCGGGCAGATCGGGCCGCACCGGAATCAGCGGCGCGGTGAAGCAGCTGGGCCCCTTCAACTCCCCGTAATGAGGACAGTCGGCACGTGTGTAGGTAGAGCTGGGCGTGAAGGTCAGCATCGCGCGCATGTTGCCGAGATTGGTCCGGGGGTTCCAGACCTGCTCCATGAACTGGTTGGCTAGGTTGTCCAATTTGACGACGGCGGGCACGAAGTTGTTCGACTTCTGCGCCAGCACGCCGATGACCGGCGTGAAATCGGTGGTGATCTGGATGAGTTGGTCGATGTGATTGCCGAACGATTGCCGCGTCGTGCCGACCGTGTAGTCGGCGCCCGAGAGCAGCGAGGCCAGCTGGCCACGGGTCTCGGCGAAGGTTTGCATCGGCTCGACGGCATGGTGCAGTGCGTCGAGAAGGTCGGGGGCCGTCTGCGCGAGACCACGCGTCGCATCCAGGAGCGCGGACACCGTCGAGGGGCCGGTGTCGGTGCTGACAATCGAATTGAGCTGGTCGAGAAGGCGATTCAGTTGTGCACCCGCGTTGAGCAGGCTGACGCGGCGGTGGTCGGTGGCGGCACCGAGCGCGGCCAGGATCCCCACGGACCTGTCGTCGCGTCCGCGCCCCGCCGCGGCGAGCACGTCGCGCAACTTGCTGACGGTCGTCTGGAAGAGAACGGTCGGAAGCCGGTTGTCCTCCGGGATGTGCGCGCCGTCGCGGATCTTCTCGCCCGGGCCCTGCTGGTTTGGGGAGCCCACCAACTGCACCGACGACACGGCGAACACGTTGCTGGGCACCACGCGCGCGGTCACGGTGGCCGGAATCGATTCAGCGTAATCATGTTTCAGGTCGATGTGGACGTAGTTGGGTTTGCCGTGCGCCGCGGGGACCACGCCATCGACCATGCCGACGAGGACGCCGTGGTACTTGACGTCGGACTTCTGCGGAAGTCCGTCGCCGACGTTCACCAGATCCGCGACCACCCGCACGTAATCGTTGAGCCGGCCCGTCGATTTGACCAGCATCGCGGTGGTGACCAGGGCGCTGACCACCAGGACCGCGATGCCTATGCCGAACAGCTGCCGGTCGGACGGGCCGCGACCGTCCAGCTCAAAGGAATTGGGCATGTTCCACCGACCTAGCCGCCGAATCTCGCGCCCGAGTCCACGCCCCACAGCGCCATGGTGAGCAGCATGTTCACGATGATCACGACGGTGATGCTGGCCCGCATGCCGTGTCCCGCGGCGACGCCGACGCCCTCGGGGCCGCCGCCCGCGTAGTAGCCGTAGTAGCACTGGATCGTGGACGCGATCCAGACGAAGATGACGGCCTTGATCAACGAGTAGACGATGTCCTGCCCGGCCAGCATCAGCGTGAAGTAGTGCAGGTAGGAACCGGTCGAACCGCCACTGCTGATTCCCACCACCACTTGTGTGCTCAGGTAGCCGATCGCCAGGCAGTCGGCGTACAGCGGGACGATCGCCACTACCGAAGCGATCAACCGGGTGGTCACCAGGTAGGGGATCGGGCGGATCGCAATCGATTCCATGGCATCGATCTCCTCGGCGATGCGCATGGATCCCAGCTGGGCGGTGAAGCGGCAGCCGCCTTGCATGGCGAAGGCCAGCGAGGCCATCAAGGGCGCCAGCTCGCGGGTGTTGACCAACGAGGACACGAATCCGGTCGCGGGCCCGAGGCCGAGCAGATCCAGGAAGTTGTAGCCCTCGATGCCGACCAGCGCACCGACCGTCATGCCGAGCACCACGGCCACACCGGCGGTGCCGCCGCCCACCACGATCGAGCCGTTGCCCCAGGTGATGTTCGACAACAGCCGCAAGAACTCGCCGCGGTACTGGCGCAGCGCGAGCGGGACGGCGACCAGCGCGCGCACGAAGAAGACCAGCAGATGGCCGAGCCGGATGACCGGTACCTTCCCCCGCCGGCAGAGCCGGACGAGCGGGACCGAAATCGGTGCGAACGGCTGATACGCGGAGGCGGTCACGTCACAGCCCCGTCCTGGGCGACAACATGATGTAGAGCTGACTGATCGCGACGTTGACGATCATCAGCAGCAGGATCGCCTCGACCACCGCCGCGTTCACCGAGTTCGCCACGCCCGTCGGTCCGCCCTTGGTGGACAAGCCTTTCTGGCTCGACACGATGGCCACGATGGCGCCGAACACGATCGCCTTCACGAGCGCCAAGATCATGTCGCCGGTCGTCGCGAACGACGCGAACGTCGACACGAAGCTGCCCGGCGCGCCGTTCTGGAAGTACACGTTGAACATGTAGCTCGCGAAGAATCCGGCGAAGCACACGACGCCGGTGAGGGCCACGCCGATCATCACCGCCGCGGCGAGGCGGGGGACGACCAGACGGCGGACCACCGAGACGCCCATCACCTCCATCGCGTCGGTTTCTTCGCGCATCGTTCGCGAACCCAGGTCGGCGGTGATCGCCGAACCGACGGCCGACGCCATGAGCACCGCGGCCACCAGCGACGCGCCCTGTCGAATGACGGCGAGCCCGCTGGCGGCCCCGGCCAGCGACGTGGCCCCGACCTGGCCGGCCAGCAGCGCGAACTGGATGGAGAGGGTGACGCTGATCGGCAGGGACACCAGGATCGTCGGCAGCACGGCGGTGCCCGCCATGAACGCGCCCTGCCGGACGAACTCCTGCCACTGGAAACGCCCGGTCATCAGGTCGAAGAAGAAGTACTGAACGGTGCGCACACCCAAGATGAACTGTTCGCCGACCGTCGTCAGCGAGGCGATCGGGTGACGTCTGACGTACCCGACCGACCAGTCCCGAACGGCGGCGACGCCATCGACTTGTGTCGTCATAGTGGCGTGAGCTGGACGCCAGCCAGCAAACTCATGGCACGGGCCATGGCGTATCGGCTACCGTATTCATCGGCCCTCTTCCCGCCCCTTGAATCCCTGAGTGCCGAGCAGACGACTTCGGGCGCCTTTGACGCGGATTGACGCGCATCCTTATTAAAATAGTGTCAACAGGCCCCAAGAATCCGCAGTTCATCGGTGTGTGCTGCATCACGTTAGCGTACTTGATAGGGACTTTCAATAGTGTAGAGTCACTCATCTGAGTTCGTCGTTGGACGGCACCGTAGGGTTTCAATGTCGGATTGACGAAGGTGATGGCATGCCGTCAGCAAACACTGGCTCGCTGCGGGATCGCCGCCGTGCCGCGTTGCTCTCCCAGATCCAGCAGACCGCGCACCGGCTTTTCGCCGAGCGCGGCTTCGAGGCGGTGACGACGGAGGACATCGCGGCGGCCGCCGGGATTTCCATCAGCACCTATTTCCGGTATGCGCCGACCAAGGAAGGCCTGCTGGTCGATCCGGTCCGGGAGGCGGCCGCCGAGATCGTCGGTTCCTACAGCGCGCGGCCCCCACACGAGTCGCCGGTCGAGGCGCTGATTCAGCTGTTCGTCACGCACGCCAGAGATGTCAGCGAGGTCGACGACCTCGATCCGTGGCGACACGCCGTCGCGACGGCGCCCCACCTGTTGAGCAAGTCCGTGCTAGTCAGCGAGGCCGACCACCGCGGTCTGATCGAGCAGGTCGCACACCGGATGGATGTCGATGCGGCGGTCGACATCCGGCCCGCGCTGTTGGTCCACACGAGTTTGGCCACAGTCAAATTCGTTCTCGATGGGTGGCTGAGCGCGGATATCACCGCGAGCCCACCGTTTCACGTCCAACTGGAAGAGGCGTTGCGGATCACGCTCGCCGGATTCGACTGACCGGACGGCTGAAAACCGCGCTGGAGTGAAACCGCCGTGACTTTGCTCGCCACCGCGTGAAACAATCGCTGGCCGTGAAGACGTTCGAGGATCTGTTCGCCGAACTCGGTGAGCGTGCGCGCACGCGGCCGGCCGGCAGCGCGACGGTCGCGGCGCTGGACGGCGGCATACACGGGCTGGGCAAGAAGATCCTGGAGGAGGCCGGCGAGGTGTGGCTGGCCGCCGAGCACGAGCCCGACGAGGCGCTCGCCGAGGAGATCAGCCAGTTGCTCTACTGGACGCAGGTGCTGATGATTGCGCGTGGCCTGTCCCTCGACGACGTGTACCGGAAGCTGTGACCATGCTGCGCGTTGCGGTTCCCAACAAGGGCACGCTGAGCGAGCCGGCCAGCGAGATTCTCTCGGAGGCGGGCTACCGGCGCCGCACCGATTCCAAGGACCTCACCGTCATCGACCCGGTGAACCAGGTCGAGTTCTTCTTCCTGCGGCCCAAAGACATTGCGATCTATGTGGGTTCGGGGCAGCTGGACTTCGGCATCACCGGGCGGGATCTGGTCCGCGACTCGGACGCGCCCGTGCGCGAACGCCTGGCGTTGGGTTTCGGGTCGTCGAGTTTCCGGTATGCCGGACCGGCCGGGCGTGACTGGAAGACGGCCGATCTGGCCGGCAAGCGGATCGCCACCGCTTACCCGAATCTGGTCCGAAAAGACTTGGCGGAACGGGGCATTGAGGCCACCGTCATCAGGCTCGACGGGGCGGTGGAGATTTCGGTGCAGCTAGGGGTGGCCGACGCCATCGCCGACGTGGTCGGCTCCGGCCGTACCCTGAGCCTGCACGACCTGGTGGCCTTCGGCGACCCGCTGTGCGACTCGGAGGCGGTGCTGATCGAACGCGCCGATCCGGACGGCCAGGACGGGACGCGGGCGGCGCGCGATCAACTGGTGGCGCGGATCCAGGGCGTGGTGTTCGGGCAGCAGTATCTGATGCTCGACTATGACTGCCCGCGGTCCGTGCTCGACAGGGCCACGTCGATCACGCCCGGGCTGGAGTCGCCGACCATCGCGCCGCTGGCCGACCCGGATTGGGTCGCCATCCGCGCGCTGGTGCCGCGTCGGGGTGTCAACGAGATCATGGATGAGCTGGCCGCCATCGGCGCCAAAGCGATTCTGGCGTCCGACATCAGGTTCTGCCGGTTCTGACCGCATGGGTGCGGTGCCCGCGGTTGTGTTAGCGTCCGCCTAGGGCTGCTTGCCCGTGTCACGCCCATGGGCCGTCATCCCTAACGTTGCCGAGTCGTTCCCCAGGAGGGTCTTCGTGACACATGCGCTTATTCTGCTGCTGGCTTTGCTGATCGGTGTCGTCGCCGGGCTGCGCTCGCTGACGGCTCCCGCCGTGGTCGCCTGGGCCGCCTACCTGGGCTGGATCGACCTGCACGGCACGTGGGCCTCCTGGATGGCCAACATCATCACCGTCGTCGTGTTCAGCGTTCTGGCCGTCGGCGAACTGGTCAACGACAAGCTGCCCAAGACCCCGGCCCGCACGGCGCCACCGATCTTCGCCGCCCGGATCGTCATGGGTGGGTTGGCGGGCGCGGCCCTGGGCGCCTGGCCGCACTGGACCTTCTCCGCGCTGGGTGCGGGCGTGATCGGCGCGGTGCTCGGCACCCTCGGCGGCTACCAGGCACGCAAGCGGCTGGCCGCGGTGGCCGGGAAGGACCTGCCCATCGCGCTGCTGGAGGACGCGGTTGCGATCGTCGGCGGACTCGCCATCGCCGCGGTGACGGGGCACGTCCTGACCGAATACCTGCTGTCGGCCGTTAAGTGACGGCCCTTAAGTGACAAAGCATTTCGACGCGATCATCGTCGGCGCCGGTCAGGCCGGCCCACCGCTGGCGGGGCGACTGACCGCTGCCGGGCAGCGGGTCGCGCTGGTGGAGCGCAAACTGATCGGCGGCACCTGCGTCAACACCGGATGCATCCCGACGAAGACGCTGGTGGCCAGCGCGCACGCCGCTCACCTGGCCCGCCGCGGGGCCGATTACGGCGTGGCGACCGGGCCGGTCAGGGTCGACATGGCGAAAGTCAAGGCGCGCAAAGACGAAATCATGCTGGGCGACCGCAAGGGTGTCGAGGACTGGCTGGCGGGCATGGACGGCTGCACCGTCTTTCGCGGGCACGCCCGGTTCGAGGATCCGCACACCCTCAGCGTGGACGGCGACCTGCTGCGCGCCGACCGCATCTTCCTCAACGTCGGTGGCCGCGCCGTGGTCCCCGACATTCCGGGGCTGTCCGACGTGGAGTTCCTCACCAACGTCTCGATTCTCGAATTGGACGCGCTGCCGGCCCATCTGGTCATCCTCGGCGGCAGCTACATCGCGCTGGAGTTCGCGCAGATGTACCGGCGCTTCGGGGCCCGGGTGACGGTGGT
>NZ_LZJG01000100.1:0-7788 GCF_001667785.1 Mycobacterium sp. E3247
TCGGTGTCGTCGTCGAGCTTGCGGCCGCCGGGACCGAAGATCTTGATGCCGTTGTCGGGCATCGGGTTGTGCGACGCCGAGATCATCACGCCGAAGTCGGCGTCATACGCGCCGGTCAGGTAGGCCACCGCGGGGGTGGGCAGCACGCCGACCCGCAGCGCGTCGACGCCCTGGCTGGTCAGCCCGGCGATCACGGCGGCCTCCAGCATCTCGCCGCTGGCCCGGGGGTCGCGCCCGATCACGGCGACCCGCCGGCCGGGCCCGCCCGCGCTGGCCAGGTGCCGCGCGGCGGCGACGCCCAGCTCGAGCGCCAGCTCGGCGGTCAACTCCCGGTTGGCGACCCCGCGGACACCGTCGGTGCCGAATAGTCGACCCATGCGGAAAAACCTCTCACAGTTGGCGGTCGTTCACCTAACGTGCCCGTTCTTTTCTGACCGAAACGGGGCGCGTTTGGGCGCAGACACGCCGACGGGGGCGCGGGACGCCCCAGTTTGAGGCCCCGTTGCGGCCAGAACGTGATGGTTGATCAGCGCTTGCTGTACTGAGGCGCCTTGCGGGCCTTCTTCAGGCCGTACTTCTTGCGCTCGGTGGCACGCGGGTCACGGGTGAGGAAGCCGGCCTTCTTCAGCGCGGGCCGGTCCTCGGGCTGCGCCAGGATCAGCGCCCGGGCGATGCCCAGCCGCAGCGCCCCGGCCTGGCCGGACGGCCCGCCGCCATGGAGCAGGGCGAAGATGTCGAAGCTGTCCACCCGGTCGACCGTGACCAGCGGGGCCTTGATGAGCTGCTGGTGCACCTTGTTGGGGAAGTAGTCCTCCAGGCTGCGGCCGTTGAGGTCGAACTTGCCGGTGCCGGGCACCAGGCGCACCCGCACCACGGCCTCCTTGCGGCGGCCGACGGTCTGGATGGGCCGGTCGAACACGAAGGATTCGGCGGCCGCGGGCGCGGGCGCCTCGGCCGGGACGTCCGGTGTTTCCGGGGTGGCCGTGGTGTCCAGGGCCTCGGTCGTTTCGGTCACTGGGCCACCTGCTTGATCTCGTACGGAACCGGCTGCTGAGCGGCGTGTGGGTGCTCCGGGCCGGCGTAGACGTGGAGTTTGCGCTGGATCTGACGGCTGAGCTTGTTCTTGGGCAGCATGCCGACGATCGCCTTTTCGACGACGCGGTCGGGGTGCTTCTCCATCAGCTCGCCGGTGGTGCGCGAGTGCAGACCGCCGGGATACCCCGAGTGGCGGTAAGCCAGCTTGCTCTGCAGTTTGTCGCCGGAAAGGGCGACCTTGTCGGCGTTGATGACGATGACGAAGTCACCGCCGTCGACATTGGGGGCGAACGTCGGCTTGTGCTTGCCGCGCAGCAGGGTGGCTGCCGCGACGGCAAGGCGGCCAAGCACCACGTCCGTGGCGTCGATGACGTACCACGACCGCGTGGTGTCACCCGCCTTTGGCGCGTAGGTGGGCACAGCGCTTACCTTTTCTTTCTCGAGGTGGATCCCGGGTCGAGCCGGGTGCCGGTCAGGCGTTGGCGGTGGGTCCAGAAGGAGGGGTTCTCGGCGACCGACATTGACCCGAGACCCGGCGTACCGCACGCCAACCGAGCAGCTTACCGATGAGCGTCCCCGCAGGTCAAAATGACTGTGTGGTCCCAGCGGCTCTCCTCCGCCGGGACCACACAGACGACCATGGGTGCGTGCGGCTACCGACCCCAGACGCCGGCCGCCCGCCGATCGGCGTTCGCCACCTCTTCGGCGCCGTCGCGCACCGCGTTTCCGAGCTCGACCAGGATCTCGTTGAGCACCGTCGCGGACTGGTGCCACTTCTGCTGCTCGACCTGGTAGGCGGCGGCCGCCTCGCGGGTCCACAACTGCTGCAACGGGGCGATCTGCGACCTCAGCTCCTCCAGCGCGGCATTGAAACGGGCCGACGTGGTGTGGATCTGCTGGCGCACCGAATATTCGATTTCGCCGAAGTTATAGGACAGCGCCGATTCCACGGGTGAACCCTTTCGACTAGAGGTTTCCGCCCGCGGCGGCGATGTGGGTCGCGTGGTCGTGGCCGGCCTCCTGTAGGGCGGCCGCGTTGTGCCGGATAGTCTCGCCGATCGCATGCAGGACGTGATAAAGCCGCAACGACTCGGCGTTCCAGCGATCCACCACCTCTTTGAACCGCCCTGCGGCGGCCCCGCCCCACACCGACGGCGGCACTTCGCTCATGCGGCCGATGAACGCCTGCAGCATGGCCCGGATCTCCTCGTTGCGGGCGTCCGTGGTCCCGGCGACCGACCGCATCAGGTCGAAGTCAGTGCTCAGTGTGTTCGGTGTAGCCATACTCAATTCGACCGCGTCGACGCCCATTCGGTTCCATCCGATCCGGAGTTCATCCGATCGCGTGCGCCGACCGCACCGCCTGCTCGCAGACAGCACGGACGGCCTCTTCCTTGCCCGGCCGGCTCTGGCACCCAAGGCTGATCCGCACCGGCCCGTCCAGCAGCACCGTCCACCGCACCTCGTGACCGGCGCGGACTTCGCGGTACGTCACCGCGGGCCTGCCGGCGCTGGTCCCGGTGGGATCGAAGTCGACGAACGATCCCGCGGGCTCCGCGTCGATGGCGCGTCTCAATCGCTCGGCGGTGCCGCTCAACGTTTCGGCGGTGACCGGCGACTGTGTGACGTGCAAGGCCACTTCGGGATCCGACGGCGAGGTGACTTGCACTCGCGCCGATCCCGGCCCGCCGGTCACCCGCTGCGTGGGCCAGCCCGCCGGCACTGTCACCGCCACCCGGCCCTCGACGAGAAACGTGGTCGGCGGCGCGTCCACCTGCGGTGGGGCCGACGCGCCATGCCGGCCAACCAGGGCCGGGGCCGCCGCGGCAAGCACCATGGCGGCCGCGCCGAGGCCGCCCAGGGTCCGCGCGCGGCCCGGGGCACGATCGCCGCGACCGCGTGGCCCGGCCGGCTCGTCCACATCGGACACCGCCGATCGGGCCAGCCGGGCCAGTCCTGCGTCGTCGATGTGCAGCGCCGTCCGTCCGATGCCGCTCGCGCCATGGGCGATCGCCGCGGCCAGAGCCGGCGCCCCGGGGACCTCGCTCGGCGCGTCGATGAGCACGACGTCCCCGGGGATGCGCGCGAGGGCGGCCAGCACCTCGTCGGCTACGGGGCGCGGGGGGCGGCGCGGTATGGCGACGACACGATCACCACCGATCACCACCATCCCGCCGGTGATCTCCACGAGCGTCGGTTCGGCATCGGTATGGGCGGCCCGCCTGAGCAACCACGACCGCGGCCGCACGAGCGCGCCGTCGGACACGGTGGCCGCGGCCGAGCTCAGGATTTTGATGCGCGACGACGGCCACCAGGATGGGTGCAGCACGACGGCACCCTTGCCGTCCTTGCAGATCGCCGACCGCAGGGCGGCGGTCCACAGCGAAGCCACCGCAACCGGACGCTCACCCACCAGCGCCACCGGATCGTCGATCGCGCCAAGCGCCGCGTCGACGACCTCGGATGGCGCGCCGTCGACGACCGCACCTGTGCCGCAACATAATCGACGGATCGTGGCGGGACCGGTCTCGATGACGGCGCGATGCGCTTTCACGGCGCGCTCCAGGCCACCTGGACAAGCTGTTCGTCGCCGTCACCGGTGAGCAGGACACCGCGTCCGGGCGGCAACCGCGTGGGGCGCCGGGAGCCGAACGACACCTCCTCGCCGGGGAATCCGCTCATCATCAGCGTCGTGCAGCCAAAGTCGCGCAATCCGGCCAGCAGAGGCTCGAACATCGCGCGCTCGGCACCGCGGCTCCGCCGGGTTATGACCAAACGCAGGCCCAGATCGGTTGCGTAGGGCAGGTATTCGGTGAGCGGCGCCAACGGGTTACCGGCCGGGGTGGCGACCAGTTCGTAATCGTCGACGACGAAATAGATGTCCGGACCGGACCACCAGGACCCGGTAGCCAGTTGCGCCTGGGTCGCGCCGGGCGGAGGCATACGCCGCCGCAGCAGGTCGAGCAGATCTGGCAGCAGTGCGGCCAGCGCGCCGGGTGACGTGGCGTAGCCGCCGAGATGCTCCGACTCGACGACACCGAGCAGCGAGCGCCGGAAATCGACGATCACGACACGGGCTTGCGTCGGGCTCTGCGTCCGGACGATCTCGCGGCACAGCGTCCGCAGCGCCGCGGTCTTCCCGCACCCTTTGTCGCCGAGCATCAACAAATGAGGCTGCCGGTCGAAGTCACACGTCACCGGCTGCAGCCGACGCTCGTCGATGCCCAGGAGGATACGGTCGCCCGCCCGGTCCGCGACGGTGTCACGCTCCACCCGCTCCGGAAGCAACGGAATCGGCGGCGCAACGGACTCGCTCGGGCCAATCTCGGCCAGCGGCAAGGCGATCATCATGTGCGACCCGTCACCGCAAAGACCGCGGCCCGGTCTGCCATGGGGCACATGTTGGGCCGCTTTGCGGTCCAACTCGGAATCGGCGGGGTCACCCAACCGCAGCTCGATGCGGGTGCCGATCTGGTCCCTCAGGGCCGGCCTGATCTCGGCCCACCGCGACGCCGCCAACACGACATGCACGCCGAACGAAAGCCCTTGACTCGCAATGGCGATGACCGATGCCTCCAGCGTTCCGAATTCCTCACGCATATTCCCCCAGCCGTCGACGACGAGGAACACGTCCCCGAACGGATCGTCCGCGAACGCCTGGTGCTGCACCCGAAGGCGACGGTATTCCGCCATCGAGCCGATTCCGCGGTCGCTGAAAATGGCTTCCCGCGAACGGATGACCGACTCGCATTCGGCAACGATCCGCGTGACGAGCCGCGGTTGGGTCCTGCCGGCAACCGCGCCGACATGCGGGATCGCGCGTGTCGACGTCAGCATTCCGCCGCCGAAGTCCAGGCAGTAGAACTGCACCCGGTCCGCCCCATGAGTGGCCGCCAGCGCCGTGACCAGGGTGCGCAGCGCCGTCGACTTCCCCGATTGGGGCGCTCCGACGACCGCCACATTGCCCGCGGCACCGCGCAAATCGATCAACAGCGGCGTCCGCCGCTGCTCGAAGGGACGGTCGACGATGCCGAGGGGAACCGTCAGCTCGCACCGCGCGGGCATCCCGTCGCGAAGCACCGCATGCAACGCCGGCGCCGCGTCCAGCGGTGGCAGCCAGACGGGGTGCGCGGGCGGCCCGTGACCGGCCAGCCGGTCCAAAACGGCCTGCAGGACCGTCCGCTCCGACGGCACACCGGCCCCTTGGGCGCGGGTGATGGCGCCGACCGTGTGAGTGCCGAACCGCTGCACGGAAGCAGTCGCCACGGGCCCCGCGTCCGGTGCGTGGGCGGCGGTCGGTCCCGAAACGTACGCCGAGGAGAAGCGGATCAGCTCGCCCACGCTCGTGCGCAGGTAGCCCGCCCCCGGCTCGTTCACCAATTCGTACGCATCGAGCGTTCCCAGCACGCCGCGTGATTCGTTGGGCGACAGGGTTTTCAGGCAGATCCGATAGGACAGGTGGGCGTCCAGTCCCCGCAGCCTGCCCTCGTCGAGCCGCTGGCTGGCCAGAAGCAGGTGCATGCCCAGTGACCGGCCGAGCCGCCCGATCGCCACGAACATGTCGGCGAAATCCGGGTGCTGGCTGAGCAACTCGGAGAACTCGTCGACGATGATGAACAGGGTGGGCAGGCCCGGTGCTGCCGCACCCGTACGGCGCCTGGCTTCATACGCCACGGCGCTGACGCAGCCCGATTCGCGCAGCAGCCGTTGCCGGCGATTCATTTCACCGGCCAGGGCGTCGCGCATCCGAGCCACCAGCGGGGCCTCGTCGGCGAGATTGGTGATCACCGCCGCCACGTGCGGAGCCCGCGCGTAATCGAGAAACGTTGCGCCTCCTTTGAAATCGATCAACAACAGATTCAGCTCAGCCGGAGGATGGCGCGTCATCATGCCCAGCGCGATCGTGCGCAACAACTCCGACTTGCCCGACCCCGTGGCGCCGACGCAGAGCCCGTGCGGGCCCATGCCGTTTTCGGCGGCTTCCTTGATATCCAGTTCCAGCCGCGCGCCGTCGGCACTGGTCCCGATCGGGACGCGGAGCCGATCGCGGTGGACTCGGCTCCGCCACGTCGCGACAGGATCGAATCGGCTCACGTCGCCGATCCCCAACAGGGCCGGCCAGTCCGCGCCGTCCCCGCCGTGAACGGTCGCGCCGGCTCGGTATCTGGCCAGCCGGCGGGCGCATACCAGCGCGTCCATGGGCTCCATCCGGTCCGGCCGCGACGGCTGATGAGTCTCATCCGCAAGGATTACGGTGACCGGCGTCCCGGCACGGCCGCCGCCGAGTTCGACAACGGTCGCGCCCGCGCACCCGGCGACGGTCTGGTCCACGTCGGCGACCAGCACCGCGTGCGCCGGCCGCGCACCGGCGAGCGCGTCGTGCGCCTCCCCCACGCTGCGATAGACCATCCGGACCTCGCCCACCGCGTCCGACGCGGCCGGGTGTTGGTTGTGCGGCAACCATTTCAGCCACTCCCACTCCCGGCGGTTCCGGTCGCTGATCACCGCGACGATCAGTAGCTGGTCGGGGGGATGCAACACGGCGAGTTGGCAGAGCATCGCGCGCAGCAGCCCGCGCGCCTCGGTCGCATCACCGTCGATCCTGACGCGCGGACTTCCGCGCAGGCCGACGGCGATCGGTGCGACGATCGTGGAATGCGTTGCCAGGAAGCGACGCAAGGCGGCCACGGTGACCGGATCACCGGACTCGGCCACCGGTGGGGCTACCAAAGGCGTGGCGAGCGGCTGGGCTCCGATTCCCACCCGGACCACGCAGAAGTCGGGATCCGCCGCTCGCCGCTCCCACATCCTGGGCCCACCGATCAATGTCCACAGCGCGTCCGGGTCGGGGTGACGCCAGCCCAGCGAGAGACGCTGCGCGGCAGCGGTTTCCATGACCGTGGCGCGCAGCCTACTGAGGTATCCGAGGTAGTCGAGGCGAGCGGCTTCGATGCCACCACCCCGGCGGCTGGCACGCCCGGACAGGACGGTCACGAGCGACGAAACCAGCATCATGACGGGGAACGCCAGCAGCATGGGAGGGCGGCCGCCACCCGGCCCTGACCGCAACGCCGCCGCCATGACCCCCACCCCGGCGAGCCCCAGCACGGCCGGCAACAGGAGGGGCAAAAGGCCGGCTGCCGCCAGATGCGGTGGGTCGGGCGGCGCTTCGACGACGAGGTCCGCGGTGGCCACCGCCTGCGGTGGCCACCGCGCCACCGGCACGAAACCTTGGGTCATCCCGTCCTCCCGTTGGACGCACGGTAGGCAGCACCGGCGACGACGACAACTCACCTGTGCACAGCGGCATACCCGAAGCCCGAAACCTGGCTATGTTCACGGCATTCCAACCGAAGGGGCCACCATTGCGTGCAACCGATTCGGGGCTGTGCCGTGTCTCGATCCACTCCGGCGCCGCCGCCGCCGACCTGGCACTCCCGGCCGGGATTCCCCTCGCCGTGCTGACCCCGTCGATCGTGGACCTCCTGGACGCCGGCGATGCCGGCGGCGACCTGTCCGCCCGGCGCTATCACCTGTCACTCCCCGGGTCCGCCGCTTTGGACCCGTCGAAGACGCTCGCCCAGAGCGGAATTGCTGACGGCGACGTCCTGCTGCTGAGCCGGCCGTCGGCTCCGCCGCCCGCCGCTCGTCACCACGACGTCGCGGAGGCCGTGTCGGAGGCACTGGTGGCGGATCACAAGGCGGACGCGCGGCGTCGACTGGCGGCCCGGATCGCCGGTGCGATGACCGCGG
>NZ_LZJG01000101.1:0-630 GCF_001667785.1 Mycobacterium sp. E3247
TGGGTTTGGCCTCAAAGGGAACCATCACCGGCGCGGAGATGGAACAATTCGGCGACGAAGAATTCGAGCACGCCGCACAGAATTACACCATCTTCGCGCGCATCTCCCCCGAGCAGAAGGCGCGGCTGATCACCGCGCTGCGGCGCGAGGGGCGAGCCGTCGGCTTCCTGGGCGACGGGGTCAACGACGCGCTGGCGTTGCACGCCGCCGACGTGGGGATCTCGGTGGACAGCGCCACCGACGTGGCCAAGGACGCCGCCGACGTGGTGCTGCTGGAGAAGGACCTCGGTGTGTTGGCCACCGGCGTCGCCGAGGGCCGGCGCATATTCGCCAACACCATCAAGTACGTGCTGATGGGCACGTCGAGCAACTTCGGGAACATGTTCAGCGCCGCGGCCGCATCGGCCCTGCTGCCGTTCCTGCCGATGCTGCCCAGCCAGATCCTGCTGAACAACCTGTTATACGACTCCTCGCAGCTGGCGATCCCCACCGACAGGGTCGACGCCGAGCAGCTGCACGCGCCGTCGCACTGGAACGTCGCGTTCATCCGCCGGTTCATGCTGATCTTCGGACCGATCAGCTCGCTGTTCGACTTCCTGACGTTCGGGTTGATGCTGGGCGTGCTGCCGC
>NZ_LZJG01000102.1:0-28053 GCF_001667785.1 Mycobacterium sp. E3247
GCGGTGTGGGGCCTGACGCGGGGCTGGGTCGCCGATATGGTCGCGGGAACGACCACACCCGACTTCTACCCGGGCGGAAGCTATTACACCGAGCTCGAGGCGGCCGGCACCATCACCACGCTGCCCTGACGAGTCACGGCACCGCCGCATGGTCAGCGGCCCCTGCCTCCTAGTCCGCGTCTCGGCCGTGCCGGCTGCGCCGATATGCGCGGGCGCGCAGCTCGGCGAGCCATCGTGGATGCAGGCTCACACCTGGCGCGGTGTTGGCGACGGGATCGAACGACACGTCCGATGCGCGTTCGGGGTCGACGACGCGGGTAAGCGTGAGTTGGCCCAGCGGGGTGAAAACGCCTCCGCCACAGGCCTGGTCGAGTGAGACGTCGATCGTGCCGTGCTCGAGCCGCCTGCGGACGCTGTCCAGCGACAGGCCCGGACCGTCGATCTCGCTCTCGATCCGGGCCCGCAGCCACCAATTGGCTCCCTCATAGTGCAGCGGCATCAGCGTGGTCAGCGTCTGCCCGCTCCACGAGATGGCCGGCCGCAGTGCCACCGCCCGGGACAGCACCCCCGCCCCCGAGGAGACGACCAGGATGTCCCATGGCCCCGTGGCCTGCGGCGGTGCGACCCGGAAGGCCAGCCCGATGAAGTCGGGCAGTGGCCCCGGCGTGCCGGTGGCCTTCGAGACCCGCGCGACGACCTCGCAGGACGAAATCGGCAGCCCCTCCCCGGCGGGCGAGGCGCGCTCGATGAAACCCTCCGCCAAGACCCCGAGGGGATGGAACAACCGTTTGCCCCGGAGGGCCGAGCCCCACTGGAAGGGCAACGCGACAAGATCGGAAACGCTCACCGGCGGCGGGTTCCCTTTTCCCGGCGGGGAAAACGCCGCGGTACCACCCGCCCAGATCGCCGATCAGAGCCCGGGGGCTTCCAACTCGCCCTGAAATCGCTGCATCGCGCAGATCAGCGCGCCGAGCACCCGGTGTGCGGCCATGAGGTCTGCGTCGGGTAAGTCTTCGAGGGCGACACTGGTGTGCGCGGCGAGCGGGCCGAAGAACGACCGCGCGGTGGCCAGGCCTGATTCGCCGTGCCGCAGGATCACCTTGCGACGATCGTCGGGATGCGAATCCCGGCGGATGTGCCCGGAATCGATCAACCGGTCCACCAGGTAGGTGATGGCCGAACCGGACAATCCCATCCGATGGCTGAGGTCTCCCGAGGTCATCGGCCGCCCCGCCATCTCTGCCACCATGATGTACATCAACGCACGGAAGTCATTGGCGCGCAGATGATGTGATGTCGCAAACTGCCGGCCGATCTGGTCGGATTCGGTTGAAATCTCCCGCAGATCGGCCGAGATCAGCGACTCCAGCGCGTCTCGGCGCCGCCGCTGCTCGTCAGCGTCCATAACGGTGTGCAGCATATCCCCAAAACGGGGCGATCATTCAGTTGGTTAATGATTAATTGATTGAACCGCCTGTGGGCCTGCCTCGTTGCAACGGTCGTGACGGCACGGCGGTCCGCGGAAGCAAGCCACCGCCGCGTGCGCCACGGCTGGCCAAGAACGGTGAAGTTCAGTAAGTTAAAATTTAAGTTATTGAAGGTAGTGGCATCCCGGAGTGGGGTCGACCGCGCGTGTTTCAGCGGTCCCAGCCTGGGATTGCCAAGCCGTCCAGGAGGGAGCGTGTGGCCAAGATGGGTGCTTTGTCGTTGACATCCGCCACCGAGTCGCCGGTGATCGCGACGGAATCGACCGGCACGACGAACTTCACCGAGTGGCGAACCCGGGTGCGGGACGCCGTTCTCGCCCACCTCGCCGACTTCGTCGGCCCGCGGCGCGCCGAACTGGACGACACGCGCATCCACGCCGCCGGCGACGTCTTGACGGCGTTCGTGTCCGGCGGGAAGTGCCTGCGGTCGACGTTCGTCTACCTGGGGTGGCTCTGCGGTGCCGCGCCCGACGACGCGGCATTGCGGGCAGCGGCCAGTTTCGAGTTGCTGCACGTCTTCGCGCTACTGCAAGACGATGTCATGGACGGGTCGACCGAGCGGCGGGGGCGGCCGGCGGCGCACCTGCAGTTCGCCCGATGGCATCGCCGGCGCGGGTTCTCCGGCTCCTCACGGCGGTTCGGCGAATCCGCGGCCATCCTGCTCGGTGACCTCTGCCTGATCTGGTCCGAGCAGATGCTGCGCGAAAGCGGTGTCGAACCCAGGCGGCTGCAGCGGGCCTGGCCGCGCTACGACGCGATGAGAACCGAGCTGGCGGTGGGCCAGTTCGCGGACCTGACGAGCGATGTCCGGCACATGCCGTCCCTGGAGACCGTGCTGGACGTGGCGCGGCGCAAGTCCGGCAACTACACGGTGCGGCGACCGCTGGAGATCGGCGCGGCGATGTCGGATTGCGACGATCGAACGGTGACGTTACTCGGCCGGTACGGGGCGGCCGTCGGCGAGGCGTTCCAGCTTCGCGACGACGTGCTCGGTGTCTTCGGCTCGCCGGCGACCACGGGGAAACCCTGTGGGGGGGACCTACTGGAACGCAAGGCGACCGGTCTCGTGGTGACCGCGCACCAGCTGGCCGATCCCGTGACCCGCGCCGAACTGACGAAACTGATGAACTGCCGGGTACTCGACGCTTCCGCCATCGACCGGTGGAAAGCGCTGATCGTCTCGACCGGGGCCGTCGACATGATCGAGGAGATGATCACCGACCGGGTCACAGCCGCACGTGAACACCTCGACGACGCCTCGATCGACGAGCGGGTCCGTACGACGCTGAACGACATGGCGACCGCGTGTACGGATCGCGCAGAATGAGTGCGACAAGTCTGGGAGCATGCTGACATGCGGACTATCGGAGGACGCAGCGAGCGCGTGGTGGTGATCGGCGCCGGCCTGGCGGGGCTGTCCGCCGCTTTGCATCTGGCCGGTCGGGGGCGCGCGGTGACGGTGGTCGAGCGCCAGCCATGGCCGGGCGGCCGCGCCGGCCGGCTCGACATCGACGGCTACCGCATCGACACCGGGCCGACGGTGCTGACGATGACCGACATCATCGACGAGACTTTCGCGGCAGTGGGTCGCAGCCGGTCGGGCCGGCTGGAGCTGCTGCCGCTGGATCCGGCCTACCGCGCGGTGTTCGCCGACGGCAGCGCGCTCGACGTGCACACCGATGCGGATCGGATGGCGACCGCCATCGAAGAGTTCGCTGGCTTCGGGCAGGCAGCGGGTTACCGACGGTTGCGCGAGTGGCTGAATCGTTTGTACCAGGTCGAATTCGACGGTTTCATCGCCGCGAACTTCGATTCGCCGCTGTCGTTGCTCACGCCGCAATTGGCGCAGCTGGCCGCGATCGGCGGGTTCCGCAAGTGGGATCGGGTGGTCAAGCGCCACATCAGCGATCCCCGGCTGCAGCGGATCTTCACGTTTCAATCGCTGTACGCCGGGGTGGCGCCACGGAACGCGCTGGCGGTCTACGCGGTCATCGCCTACATGGACACCATCGCGGGGGTGTTCTTTCCGCGCGGCGGTGTTCGCGCGCTGCCCGACGCGCTGGCCGGGGCGGCCGCCGAGGCTGGGGTCCAATTCCATTACAACGCCACGGTTACCGGACTCGATCGCGTCGGGTCGCGGGTCAGCGCGGTGCGAACCGATCGCCTGGACCCCATCGCGTGCGACGCGGTGGTGCTGACCACCGAATTACCGCAAACCTACGCATTATTGGGCCGCACTCCACGTCGGCCCCTGCGGCTGCGGCCGGCACCGTCGGCGGTTGTTGCTCATCTGGGCTGTCGCCGGGTTCCGTCCGACACGGCGCATCACACCATCCTGTTCGGTGATTCGTGGGACCAGACCTTCACCGACATCATCCGCGACGGACGGCTGATGCAGGATCCGTCCTTGCTGGTCACCCGCCCCACGGCCAGCGACCCGACGCTCGCCCCGGACGGGCACGATCTGCTGTACGTGCTTGCCCCGGCGCCGAATCTGGCCCGCGGGGACATCGACTGGGGCAGTGCGGGCGCCCCGTACGTCGACAACCTCATCGACGACGTCGCGGTGCGGCTGCTGCCCGATCTGCCCGACAGCGCAACGGTATTGGACGTGATTACGCCGGCCGACTGGGCCCGTCAGGGCATGGCCGCGGGCAGCCCCTTCGCGCTGGCCCACACCTTCGCGCAGACGGGCCCGTTCCGGCCGGCCAACATGGTGCGCGGCGTCGACAACGCGGTGCTCGCCGGGTCGTCGACGGTGCCCGGCGTCGGTGTCCCCACCACCCTGATCTCGGGCCGGCTCGCCGCCGACCGCATCACCGGCCCCAATGCCGGACGAGCCAACCGGATGCCGACGCATCACGACATGGGAGCCGGGCTGACATGATTCGCAGCGAGTTGGACGCGGCTGGAATCGACAATCCGCGGCTGCGCGAGGGATACCGCCGCTGTCGCGAACTCAACGCCGCGCACGGCCGCACCTTCTTTCTGGCCACCCGGCTGCTGGCGCCCGATCAGCGGCCGCCGGTGCATGCCCTGTACGGTTTCGCGCGTTACGCCGACGACATCCTCGACGACCTGGATCCCCAGCTGAGCACCGACATTCGCGCCATGAGGCTGCAGCAATTGGCCGACAAGTTCTTCGCAGGCGGAGACCATCTCGACGATCCCGTGCTCGCCGCGGTCACCCACACCGCGCGCCGCTACCGGATCGACACCGGGCTGTTCGACGACTTCCTCGCCTCGATGCGGATGGATCTCACGGTCACCGATTATCCTGACCGCACAGCCCTCAATCTCTACATGCGTGGGTCGGCCGAAGCCATTGGGCTGCAGGTGCTTCCGGTGCTGGGCACCGTGGTGCCGGTCGAGGAGTCCGCGCCCTACGCCGCCGCGCTGGGCAGGGCGTTTCAGCTCACCAACTTCTTGCGCGACATCGATGAAGACCTGCTGCGCGGTCGGGTCTATCTGCCCGCCGACGAACTCGCCGCCCACGGGGTGGACCGCGAGCTGTTGACCTGGTGTCACCAGAACCGGCGCACCGACCCGCGGGTCCGCACCGCGCTGGCCGCGCAGCACGAGATCACCCGGGAGACTTACCGATTCGCCGAAGCCGGCATCGCCATGCTCAGCCCCCGCTCGCAACCGTGCGTCGCTGCCGCGGCGACGCTGTACTCCGAAATCCTGGACCGCATCGAACAAAGCGACTTCGCCGTGTTCACTCACCGGGCCACCGTCGGCAAGGCGCGACGACTGCAGGTCGGCGGAATCGGGCTGATACGGTCGTGGCGGGCGCGCATCAGTTCGCCCGGTGTTTCGGATCCTCCGGGGGCCGCATGACCGATCGCTGGCAATATCTGTTGGTCCTGGCCGCATGCCTGGCGATCACCGCGCCCCTCGAGATGTTCGGCCCCGGCGTCTACCGGCAGTGGCGCCGGCTCGTGACGGCGGTCTTCCCGGTGGCAGTGGTATTTCTGGTCTGGGACGAGATCGCCATCGCCGCGCACGTGTGGACGTACAACCGCACCTACATCACCGGCCTGAGCATCCCGTTCCGGGTGCCGATCGAGGAAGTGCTGTTCTTCGTCGTCATCCCGATCTGCGCACTGCTGACCTACAACGCCGTGAGCACCATCCTGGAAAGGGTCAACCGCCGATGACCGGGCTGGGCTACACGGTTCCGGCCGTGGCGGCCGTGTTGGCAGTGTGCGCACTGGAATTGGCGGTGTTGCGCACCGGGCTGTTCCGGCGGCCGGCCTATTGGCTGTCGATGCTGATCATTCTCGGCTTCCAGGTTCCCGTCGATGGCTGGCTGACCAAGCTCAGCTCTCCGATCGTCAGCTATGACCCTCGTCAGATCACCGGCCTGCGCTTTCCGTTCGACATCCCCGTCGAGGATTTCTTGTTCGGCTTCGCGCTAGCCACCGCGGTGTTGCTGGGATGGGAACGCCAGCGTGCGCGTCGGTGAGGCCCGGCCCTCCCCCGGCCAGTTGTCGGCCGCGTTCGACGCGGGGGCGACGGCATACGACCGGCTGGTCGGCGCCAGCCCCGGATACCACAAACAATTGCTTCTCTCCGCTCGTCGCATGCGAATCCCCGACCGCGGCAAGGGCTTACGCTTACTCGACCTCGGATGCGGGACCGGGGCCTCGACCGCCGCGCTGCTGGCCGTGGCCCCCGAGGCCGACATCGTCGCCGTCGACGCCTCACGGGGCATGCTCGACGCGGCGGCCGCGAAGGACTGGCCCCCGTCGGTGCGGTTCGTGCACACCCCCGTCGAGCAGCTGGCCGAGCACGGCATCACGGGACCGTTCGACGGGATCCTGGCCGCCTACCTGATCCGCAACCTCGCCGACCGGGACGGCCAACTGCGACAGTTCCGTACGCTGCTGCGGCCCGGCGCCACCCTGGCGGTGCACGAATACTCGGTGCGCGACTCCGCCGCCGCCACCCTGATCTGGCACGCCGTGTGCTGGGGCATCATCATTCCCGCCGGCTGGTGGCGCACCCGGGACGCGGCGCTGTACCGCTACCTGTGGCGCAGCGTGCTGCAGTTCGACGGCGCGGCGCGCTTCCGGGCCCGCCTCGCCGACGCGGGCTTCACCGCGGTGCACAGCGAAACGATGCCCGGCTGGGAGGCAAACATCGTCCACACGTTCCTGGCGGACGCGCCGTCATGATCGGTCCGGGAAGCGCTCACCGCGCCGATCCCCGACGCGAAACACTAGCCGCGGCAACAGGTTTGCCGGACACCGGTGCGCTGACCTCGAGGCCCCGGGCGGTCGTCGTGGGTGGCGGCATCGCGGGGCTGACGGCTGCGACTGGGCTGGCCGAACGCGGCGTCGCCGTCGAGGTCGTCGAGCGCGAGCATTACCTCGGCGGTCGGGTCGGCGGCTGGACCGAGCACCACGACGGGGCCGACCTGGCGATGAATCGCGGATTCCACGCGTTCTTCCGGCAGTACTACAACCTGCGGGCCCTGCTCGGCCGTATCGATCCCCAGCTGCGGATGCTCACGCCCGTCGACGACTATCCGCTCATCGACGGGGCGGGCCGGCGCGACACCTTCCGGGGGCTGCCGCGCACACCACCGTGGAATGCCGTGGCCTTCGCCGCGCGCAGCCCCACGTTCCGGCTTCGCGACTTCCTCGAGATCGACGCGCGCGCGGCCGCGCCGCTGGCGGCGGTGTCGGTGCCCGGCATCTACGAGCGCCTCGACCATGTCGACGCGGCGACCTTCCTCAAGGACATCCGGTTCCCGCCGGCCGCACGGCATTTGGCGTTCGAGGTGTTCTCCCGCAGCTTCTTCGCCGACCCGTCGAAGCTGTCCGCCGCCGAGTTGGCGACCATGTTCCACATCTACTTCCTCGGGTCGTCCGAAGGCCTCATCTTCGACGTCCCCACTTCCAATTACGACAGCGCCCTCTGGCAGCCGCTGCGGGCCTACCTGGAGGCGCGCGAGGTGCAGTTCCGGCTCGGCACCGGCGCCGCGCGCATCGACCCGGGCCAGACGAAGCCCTTCCGGGTGCAGACCGATTCCGGGGAGCACGTCGAGGCGGACGCCGTCGTGCTGGCCACCGACGTGGCGGGATTGCAGCGTGTGGTGGCCGCATCGACTGATCTGGCCACCGATGCCTGGCGCGGGCAGATCGCGCGGCTGCGCACCGCCCCGCCCTTCGCCGTGCACCGGTTGTGGCTCGATCGGCCCGTCGCCGACCAGCGACCGGCGTTCCTCGGCACGGCCGGCCACGAGCCACTGGACAACATCAGCGTGCTGGAGCGCTACGAACGCGAGGCGGCCCAATGGTCCCGCGCACACCGCGGGTCGGTCGTCGAGCTGCACTCCTACGCCCTCGACTCCGCGCCGTCCCGCGCGGCCGCGCTGCGTCAACTGCACAGGGTCTACCCGGAAACCGCGGCGGCGCAGGTCGTTTCCGAGCGCCTGCTACATCGCAGCGATTGTCCGCTGTTCTCGCCCGGGTCCTATGCGGACCGGCCCGCCGTCGTGACGCCGCAGCCCGGACTGCTGCTGGCCGGCGACACCGTCCGCGTCGACTTGCCCGTCGCACTCATGGAGCGCGCCGCCACCACAGGGTGGTGCGCCGCGAACCATTTGCTGAGAAAATGGGGACTGGCCGGCCACCCGTTGGTCACGGTACCCACCCGAGGCCGGTCACCCCTGTTGCGATGGCTCGCCACCCGCGAAGGACGTGCCCGACGATGAACATTCGCGAACAGCTGCAACACCTGTGGCCGGCGACGCGGTCCAAAGACTGGCCCCTGCAGGTGATCCCACGTACGTCGTGGGCCGACCAGCGACCGACCTACCGGGATGCGCAGCCCGCCATCATCGACGCCGCGCTAAAGCGGGCCCGGCAACGGCCCACCGGGAACTGGTTCGCGTTCGCGGGCACCGCCGACGTGCGCCCCGGCCGGCCGTTCGGCGCTCGGGTCGCCGGGGTCGAGGTCGTCGCCTGGCGCGACGAACAACGCCGGCTCTGCGTGGCCCCCCGCAGTTGCCCACACCTGGGGGCTGATCTGGCCACCGGGGCCGTGCACCGCGGCACGTTGATCTGCCGATGGCACGGGCTGGCGTTCGACGGCCATTCCCGTGAGTTCGGGTGGAGCCCCTTGCCCAGCCACGACGACGGCACGCTGGTGTGGGTGCGACTCGACGAAGTGGGCGGGGAAACGCCGTTGGAGGAACCGGTGATTCCGGCCCGACCGACCGGCGAGACCTTGGCCGCGGTGGCCCGCATGGCGGGCGTGTGCGAGCCCGAAGACATCATCGCCAATCGGCTCGACCCCTGGCACGGTGCGTGGTTCCACCCCTACTCGTTCACGCGGCTCGAAGTGCTCACCACGCCGACCGAACACGTCGATCGCTTCTTGGTGGCGGTGACTTTCCGGATGGGACGCCTGGGCGTTCCCGTCGTCGCGGAATTCAGCTGCCCGGAAGCGCGCACCATCGTGATGCGCATCGTGGACGGCGAGGGAACCGGCAGCATCGTCGAAACCCACGCCACCCCAATCGGTTCGGGGCCCGATGGGCGCCCCCGCACCGCGGTGCTGGAAGCCACCATCGCGCATTCGGACCGTCCCGGGTTTCAGCGGGCATCCCGGGCTGCGCCGGTGATCACGCCGCTCATGCGCCTCGCGGCCAACAGGCTCTGGCGCGACGACCTCGCCTACGCCGAGCGTCGCTATCAGGTCCGCGGCGGCCTGGGCTGACAGGGTCCACCGTGCGGAAAGGGTATGTCGTCGCCGTCGTCCTCACGGTCGGCATGCACCTCGCCTACCTGGCGTACGTACCGGTGGGCGGCTTCCTCGCGCTGCGCTGGCCGCGCACCATCGTGCTGCACCGCGCCGCGGTCGCCTGGGGCGTCGCCGTCGTCACGCTCGAGCTGCCTTGCCCGTTGACGGCACTGGAATCGTGGGCGCGGCGCCGCGCAACCATGAATCCCCTACCGGCCACGGGCTTTGTCGACCGCTATGTCGCGGGCACGCTCGTCCCGTCCGGCCGCGTCGGGGTCGCACAGTTCTTCGCGTTCGTGGCTGCCGCCGTCTCCTGGGCCCTGTTCGCGGGGCGCGTCAGCCGCTCAGGCCGGCCTGTGCCCCCGGCGCGCCGGCCACCGACGAATCCGTGACGGGCGGCACCGCGTGGGGTTGACCCCGACGCGAGTTGCGTTGCCACAAGGCCCAAGCGACCGCCGCAAGCAGGACGGCGGACAGTACCAACATCGGCCAGAGGGCCAACTGGACAAGCCACAGATCGCGCTGGAGCCGCACCACCTTGCGTCGCCCGCGCCAGACGCGCTGCGACACCTCTTTGAGAGTCATCGGACGCCAGATACCCCGGACGCAGACGTTTAAACGGCCACGGCGCGGCGTCATTTCGCGGTCTCGCGTGTTTGGCGCGCGGCCGTGCGGGCTAGTCACCAGCATGAGCACCGAGCCGCGCGTTTCGCCCGAGCCGTCATCGCGATCGTTCACCCGGCTGGCGGCCGCGTGGTGGGCGCTGGTCGTGGGACTGGTGATCCTCATCGTCCTGCTGATCTTCGTCGCGCAGAACACCGAATCCGTCGCCGTGCACTTCCTCGTGTTCCGCTGGAACCTGCCGGTCGGCGTGGGTTACCTGCTGTCGGCGGTGGCCGGCGCGACCACGACGGTGCTGGTCGGTGCCGCGCGGATCATCCAGCTGCGCCGGGCAGCCAAGAGGCAACTCAGGGGCCTCTGATCCTCGTCTGGCCACGGGCCGGCGCGCAAAGCCCTTATCCGGCAGGCGTTTCCCGATGCGTGACGATGGCTATACCTAGCTTATTCAAGTACCTAAATATCAAGTGAATTGATTTATCGGGGTGCGTCGGGGGTTTCGGCGCGGATTCCGGCGGGAATGCCGTCACGACCAGTCGGGGGAGATCATGAGCGAAACCAGGGATGACGTCGCGAAGGCCGTCGGCAAAGTCACCGAGGCCCTGGAGACCGTCGAGCGGGCCCGGGGACACCTCTACTCGTTTCATCAGCTGACCGGACACGCCGACTTGCAGCTCGACGCCGCCGTCGCCCACCTGCGCGACCTCGGAGAAACCGACCTGGCGCAATACCTCAGCGACGAACTGGTCGGGCGCAACGTGTTGCCGGGCCGATGGACCTTCCAGGTCATCGACGAATACGACGCCGGCTATTACCGCTGCTTCCGGGAAGTCGAACGCCTGGTGCGAGATCGCCTCACCGGCGGCCGCCGGCACGTCTACGAAGCGCAGCTGAAAGAGCGCCGGCGCACACCCGCGCACCCGGCCCATACCGCCGGCCCCGACGACCGCTCGGCGAAGGAGTGAAACACCGTCCGCGGAACCGCCGAAGGCGAAATCACCTCCGACACCGAGGCCGCCGGGCGCACCGTCCGGGCGTCGGGAGACGAGCCTCGGTACCACGTCCGCAGCGATAGGACGGGCGCGGACGCGGTGCACAGGCCGGTCGCGCTGCGCCGAATCGACTGAGGCGACGACCCGACCACGTCCTGATCGGTCGGTACCGTGAACCCTCTCGAGTTCGCCGATGAACCGGCCGATCGGAGGCAAATACGCGACACTTGCCGGGGCTCGCGGGGCTCGTGTGGCGGCCGCAGATACGCTGGTCGACGAATCTTGCAGAAGGACACAGGTAAGTGACCAAGCGCGGCGCCGCTGATCGGCGACTGGACCGAGCCGAACTCGAGAAGTTGATGTCGGCCGACATGCGCGCACTCACCGCGCAATCGGACCGCATCGGCCGGCACTTCGCCCGCCAAAACGACGTGGGCGGCACCGACTTGCATGCCCTGCTGCACATCATGGTCGCCGAGACGGCCGGGACGCCGTTGACGCCGGCGCAGCTGCGCCAACGCCTGGACGTGTCGCCCGCGGCGATCACCTACCTGGTGGACCGGATGATCGACTCCGGCCACCTGCGGCGTGAGCCCGATCCCGACGACCGGCGCAAAACTCTGCTCCGCTACGAAGAATCGGGCATGGCGCTGGCCCGTTCGTTCTTCACCCCCCTCGGGGCGGAACTGCACGCGGCCCTGACCGGCATCTCCGACCGCGACCTGGCCGCCGCCCACCGGGTTTTCCTGGCGATGATGGAGGCGATGTCCACCTTCGAATCGCAACTCGACGGCGCGGCCCCCCGGCCGCCGGCCACCGGCGCGACGCGCCCGCCGGCGAAGGGCCGGGCCCGTGCGGTGAGCAAGGTCGGTGAGCACCCGGCCTAGCGGCCGCTCACTTGCCCTCCAGGCTGACGGGCAGTGATTCATGCCGTCGGATGATGTTGTTGACGGCCCAGGTGGGGCGCCCCCTGAGGGTGATGTGATCGACGCGCTCGATCAGTGCTCGCAGGATCGCAGCCATTTCCAGTCGGGCCAGGGCCTGGCCGGCGCACGCATGCTGACCATTGCCGAAGCCGAGGTGCCGTCCCGCCTCGCGGCGGATGTCGAAGCTGTCCGGGTCGCTCCATTCGCGCTCGTCCCGATTGGCCGAGGCATACATGACGACGACGCGGGACCCCGCCGGGATGCGCGTCCCGGCGATCTCGGCGTCGGCCCGGGCGAAGCGGGCGAAGGCGCGCAGCGGCGATTCGTATCGCACAATCTCGTTGAGCGCGTTCGGGATCAGACCCGGGTCCTCCTTGAGTAGGCGCCACTGATCCGGGTGAGCGGCGAGCAGGTAGACCGCGTTGGAGATGGCACTGATGGTGGTATCGAGCGACGGCGCGATGTAGTCGATCATCAGCGCGGTGCACTCCTCGCGAGTCAGCTCGCCCGCGTCCGCCACCGACAGCAGTTCGTCAACGATGCTGCCGTCGAGCACGGCGCGGTCGCGTACCACACGGCGGGCGAATCGGAGCATCCGCAAAGTGAGCGGGGCAGATCTGATGGCTTGCCAGTTCAGCGGCCCCAGGGCGTCGAATGTGGCTCCGCCCCAGTCGATCAGCCGTCCCCGCTGATCGCGCGGCCATCCGACGAGGTCGGGAACCACGGCCAGCGGCAATGCCGAGGCGAGGTCCTCGACAGCGTCGACGGTGTGGCGGCGCACGGCGCTGTCGACGATGGCGGCCGCTTGTCGATCGACCGTTTCGGCGAAGTCGCGCAACGCCCGTGGAAGCAGCCGGTGCGCAACCAATTTGCGGCGCCGGTCGTGCTCGGCGCCGTCGCTGTTGAGCGTCGTGCCGCGAGAGAGGCGATTACTGATCGGATTGAGCGCCACACCGTTGCCGGAGATGAACGTCGAGTCATCGCGCAGCGTGGCTTTGCATTCCGCGTAGCACGGCAGCGCGTACGTGCGGTGCCGGCGCAACCAGACCACGGGGCCCAGCTGGCGAAGGCGCCGATAGTGCGGATACGGGTCGATCACCGCCGCCCTGGTGTAGATGTCGGGGCGGTAGACGGCGACGCCGGCGGGCGTGCCCGGCATCACGCGGTCCGAACGGCACACCAGGACCGCGTACCGACGGATGTTTCGGCGTGGGCACGGAGTCGGAGAGGTCCGGTGAAATCGTTCATGTTCCCCTTCCCTTCAAACTGACGATATCGTCACACACGATTACATCGTCAGTCAACGGGGTGGCGCCGACGGATCGAGTTGCCCTTCAGCGACCTACGGGGCACGCGTGGCCCGGTGCGCCTAGCGCACCGGGCGTCGGGCCGCGGAGCCGAGCACCTGCTGCTCGATCAGGTCGGCCCCGCCCTGCACCCCGCCTGTCGCGGCGAACCCCGCCGCCACTCGACGCGCGCCCTCCGCCATCGTCATCGCCGCGCGCACCTTCGCCCTCAGCCGGGCCGGGGTGAGGTTTCTGGCGGCCAGGCGGGTACCGCAGCGGGCGACCTCGACGCGCCTCGCCACTTCGGCCTGGTCGCGCGCGAACGGCACGACGCAGACGGGCACACCGCGATCGAGGGCTTTCAGCGTCGTTCCCATGCCCCCGTGCGTGATGGCGCAGCTGGCCCGCTCCAGCACGGCCGCATGCGGGACGAAGCGGCATATGGTCGCGTTCGGCGGCCGCGGGAGACCCGGCGGTATCCCCGCCGGAAACGTCGCCACCACGTGCACGGGCTCATCGGCCAGCGCCCGCAACGCGATCCGTCCCAGAGGGGCGTCGGGCTGCTTGATCGAGGAGGTGTTGACCAGCACCAGCGGCCGCCTGATGGCGGCGATCCAGGCCGGCGCGGCCGTGGCCGGCTCGAATACGCACGCGCCAACGTGGTGAACCAACCCGGCCCACCCGGGATGCGGGTACTCGAAGGGCTCGCCCCCGACGGCCAGCAGCAGCGGCGCGCGCCGCATGAACTCGTCGACCGAAGCGACCGGCGACACGCCCAGCCCGGTACGAATGGCGTTGACGCGTGGGACCACTGGCCGGTCGAAGAGATGGCGGACGATCGGCCGCACCGAGGCGTCCCGGATCTCGCCGAGGACGCCCGGCAGGGGGCGAAAGCCCGGGCCGAAGGGCGGCACCCCGCGGGACCGCAGGTACGGCGTGAACGGCGAGAACACCAGCCAAGGAGTATGCCCGGCCTCCGCCGCCGACATCGCGCCCCAGCAGTTCGCGTCCACGATGATCGCGTCCGGCCGGACCGCATCCACCGCGCGGCGCAGATCCTGCACCTCGAGCACCGCTCGCCGGCAGAGCACGTCGATCGTCGACTTCAAGACGCCCAAGGCGTTTCGCGCCCGCCAATCCTCGCCGACGATCGCCTCGATTTCGGGATCGACCGGCTCGGCGTGCACGCCGACCGCGCGCATCGTCACGACACCGTCCGCCATCGTGCGCGCGTGAACCTGGTGACCGCGGCCCGCGAGCTCGGCCAGCAGCGCCCCGACCGGCAACAGGTGGCCCAGGGCCGGCGACCCGTAGGCCAGTATCACCGCCATGTCACACGCAGCTACGGGGCGGGCGTGAGGTCGACCGCGCGCAACGCCGAAAGGCTCGCGGCGCCGCAGCCGTGCAGGCAGACGCGGAGCTCGTCGATGAATGGCTGCAGCCAATCCACCACGGCCGCAGCGGATTCGATCGCGGCCGGCAGCAGGGGCCGGGCGATAGCCACAACGTCAGCGCCCAACGCGATCGCCTTGGCCGCGTCCATGCCGGTGCGGATACCGCCGGAGGCCACCAAGGGGATGTCCGGCAGCACCTCACGCACCTCCACGATGGCCCTCGCGGTCGGGATGCCCCAGTCGGCCAGGTGCGGGTAACGAAGCTCGCCGTAGCGGACGAACTGCTCGACCCGCGACCACGAGGTGCCGCCGGCGCCCGCGACATCGATGCCGGACACCGGCAATTCGCCTTCGGCCCCAATCAATTCCGCGGCCGCCGCGCCGCCGATCCCGTGGCCGACCTCCTTGAGCAAGATGGGGCGCTCGATGGCGTCGGCGGCGTCCCGCAGCCTGCCCAACGAGCCGGAGAAGTCGGTGTCCCCGTTGTGCTGCATGGCTTCCTGCAGCGGGTTGGTGTGCACGGCGAGCACGTCGGCACCCACCCGGTCGAGAGCCTTCGCCAGGTCGGGCACCGCGGCCTTGGTCAGCTGGGCCAGGCCGATGTTGCCGAACAGCAACACATCCGGGGCCACGTCACGAACGGTAAAGCTGGCCGCGGCCCGCTCCCCCAGCGCGCTGTCCAGCATTATTCGCTGCGACCCGAGCATCATTCCGATGCCGAGTTGTTGCGCGGCCGAAGCCAGGTTCCGGTTGATGGTGCCCGACAACTCGGCACCCCCGGTCATCGCACCGATGAGAATCGGCGACCGCAGATTCGCCCCGAAGAACTTGGCGGACAGGTCGATGTCGCCCAGGCTGGTCTGGGTCAGGGCGTTATAGGGCAGGTGGTACCGCTCCAACCCGGTACTGATGTGCTCATAGTTGACCTGCTCGCCGAGGCACACGTCGATGTGCCGCCGCTTGCGGGTCGTCATGGGCCCGCGGTCGACCGTCACGGCAGGTCCCCAGGCGCTGCCGGCCCCCAGCCCCTCACGTCCACAATGTCCATAGTGCCCCTTGTTGCGTACCGTCCGCGCCCTATTGCGTGACGATGCGTAATTTCAGTTGATTAATGTTTAACACACTGAAAGACTTCATTCGTGGTGTGGGATGGCGTGGCCGCGGCAGTCACTGGACGACGGTCGTGGCTGTACGCGCTCGGGGTGCTGTTGTTGGGCGTGGTCTTCATGGCGGCCGTGGGCGCCAACTCGGCGGCCGGGCAGGCGCCGCTATCGGTGCCGACAGGCTCCGATTCGGCCCGTGTCGACGCCATGGTCCGCCAATTTCCCGGCGGGGACCGCACTCCCGTGATCCTGGTCGTCGGCCGCGCCGACGGCGCCGCCCTCGGCCCCGCCGGCCTCGCCGCCGCCCAGGCGGCCCGCGACCGCATGCAGGCGGCCGCGTCGCAGGGCAGATCTGCCGTTGCGGCGCCGGCGCAGGTGTCGGCCGACGGCAAGGCCGCCATCGCGGTGGTGCCCGTCAGCGCCGACCTGTCCGGTCTCGACCTGACCGACGCGGTGGCGAAGCTGCGCGGGGCCGCCTCGACCGGCCTGCCCACGGAACTGCAGGCCCACGTCACCGGCGGCCCGGCGTTCGGCGCGGACATCGCCGGCGCGTTCACGAATGCCAACATCACCCTGCTCGCGGTGACCGCGTCGGTGGTGGCGCTGCTGCTGATCGCGACCTACCGCTCACCGATGCTATGGCTGGTGCCGCTGCTGGTGGTCGGGTTCGCCGACCGGGTCGCGGCGGCGGTGGGGACCGCCGTGGCGCCGGTGACCGGGCTCAGCTTCGACGGCGCCACGTCCGGGATCACCAGCGTGCTGGTCTTCGGTGCGGGCACCAACTACGCGCTGCTGCTGATCTCCCGCTATCGGCAGGAAATGCGGCGCCATCCCGGGCACCGCGACGCCTTGCGCCGCGCGGTGCGGATGGCCGGTCCGGCGATCGTCGCCAGCAATGCCACCGTGGTGCTGGCGTTGCTCACCTTGCTGTTCGCCTCGACCCCGAGCACGCGCAGCCTGGGCGCGCTGGCGGCGTGCGGGCTGCTGGTCGCCGCGGTGTCGGCCCTGGTGATACTGCCACCGCTGCTCGCTTTGTGCGGCCGTCGACTGTTCTGGCCCTTCGTCCCCCACCCCGGCGAAGCCGCGACCGTGGATTCGGGTGGCTGGCACCGCGTCGGGGAGTGGGTGAACCGGCGACCGGCGCTGGTCGCGGCGGTCGCGATCACCGGCCTGGCGGCGCTGGCCACCGGACTGCTCGGCACGCGGATCGGCCTGTCGCAGACCGAGCAGTTCCGGGTGCACGCGGATTCGGTGTCCGGTTATGACATTGTGGCCGCACACTTTCCGGCCGGCCTGACCAACCCCACGCTGGTCATCGCGCCCACCGCTTCGCGGGTGCCGCAGGCGATCAGGGCCACGCCGGGCGTGGTGTCGGCGACCGATTCGGGGCGCTCGGCGTCCGGGCTGACGAAGTGGTCGGTGGTGATCGACGCGCCACCCTCCTCGGGGCGGGCGTTCAACACCATTGCGGCACTGCGCGATACGACGAAGGCCGCCAGCCCCGGGGCGCTGGTGGGCGGGCCCGATGCGCAGGCTCTCGACGTCCGCGACGCCGCCACCCGCGATCGCCGCCTGTTGATCCCGGCGATCCTCGCGGTCATTCTGGTGGTGCTCTACGTCCTGCTGCGCTCCGCACTTGCGCCGCCGACGCTGCTGTCGGCCACCATTCTCGGGGCGCTGGCCGCGCTCGGTATGGGCGGCTGGGCCAGCAGCCATCTCTTCGGATTCCCGGCGCTGGACAACAGCACCCCGCTGTTCGCCTTCCTGTTCCTGGCCGCGCTCGGCGTGGACTACACCATCTTTCTGGTCACCCGCGCCCGCGAGGAGTCAACACGGCGCGGCGCACGCGCCGGTATGGTGGCCGCGGTGTCGGCCACCGGCGGCGTGATCACCAGCGCGGGAATCGTTTTGGCCGCCGTCTTCTGCGTGCTGGGCGTGTTGCCGTTGATCGTGCTGACCCAGCTGGGAATCATCGTCGGCCTCGGCATCCTGCTGGACACCTTCGTGGTCCGCACACTGGTCATTCCCGCGCTGTTCGCCCTCATCGGCGACCGCATCTGGTGGCCCACCACACCCGGGCCAGCCGAAAGTGTTGCAGTACAAGCCGAAAGAGAACGGAGCATCCCGTGAACAAGTCCACGTTGGCCGCCACCGGCCTCGCCGTCGCCGTCGCCGCCGGATCCGGCAGCATCGCGAGCGCCAAGGCCGTTCCCGCCTGGTACGCGCGGCTGCGCAAGCCGCCGTACCAGCCGCCCAACGCCGCCTTCCCGGTGGCGTGGACCACCCTCTACGGCGACATCGCGGTCACGTCCGCGGTGGCCATCGACCGCTTCCGCGCGGCCGGACAGCACGACCGGGCACGCCGCTACGCCGCCGCGCTCGGCGTGAATCTGATCCTCAACGCCGGCTGGAGTTGGCTGTTCTTCCGCTTCCACAAACTCGGCGCCTCGGCCATCGGTGCCGGCTTGCTCGCGGCCAGCAGCGCCGACCTCACGCGTCGCACCGCGCAAGCGGACCCGCGGGCCGCGCTGGCCCAGTCGGCCTACCCCATCTGGTGCTCCTTCGCCACCATCCTGGCCACCCATGTTTGGCGCCTCAACCGCTGAGGAAACCCTCGGATCATGCCGGCCCTGTTGTGGTTTCGCCGCGACTTGCGGTTGAGCGACCATCCCGCGCTGAATGCCGCGGCCGACGACGGCGAGGTCCTCGCCTGTTTCGTGCTGGACCCGTCGCTCGAGGCCTCCGCCGGCCGGCGCCGCCTTCAGTTCCTGGGCGACTCGCTGCGACAGCTGCGGGACGACCTGGAGGGACGGCTACTGGTGACCCGGGGCGAGCCCGACAAGCTGATCCCGCGCATCGCGAACGAGATCGGCGCGTCGACGGTGCACGTCTCCGAGGATTTCGCGCCGTACGGAAAGCGCCGTGACGAACGCGTCCGCGCCGCGCTGGGTTCGGTTCCCCTGGTGGCCACGGGTTCGCCGTACCTGGTCTCGCCGGGCCGGGTCACCAAGAAGGACGGCTCCCCCTACCAGGTGTTCACCCCGTTTCTGCGCCAGTGGCGCGAATCCGGCTGGCGCGCACCGGCTAAGTCGAACGCGAAGTCCGCACGGTGGCTGGATCCGGCGCAGCTGGGGACCAAGCGCGCCGAGATCCCCGATCCCGGTGCGCCGCTCGACCTCGCCGCCGGCGAGGCGGCAGCCCGAAAGCAGTGGAAGTCGTTCGTGGACAATGGGTTACAACACTACGACGAAGAACGCAATCGGCCGGACCTGCACGCCACCAGCCGGATGTCGGCGCACCTGAAGTTCGGCACCATCCATCCGCGCACCATGGTCGCCGACCTCGCCCCAGGTCAGGCCGGGGCCCAAGCATACCTGCGCGAGTTGGCGTTTCGCGACTTCTACGCCGACGTGCTGCATCACTGGCCGGCGAGCGCCTGGCGCAACTGGAACAGCCAGTTCGACGGCATCCGCACCGACACCGGGCCCGAGGCGAGACGCCGTTTCGAGTCGTGGAAGGCCGGTGAGACCGGTTACCCACTGGTCGACGCCGGAATGCGTCAACTGCGCGAGACCGGCTTCATGCACAACCGGGTGCGGATGATCGTCGCCTCGTTCTTGGTCAAAGACCTGCACCTGCCCTGGCAGTGGGGCGCAGAGTGGTTCTTGGACCAGCTGGTCGACGGCGACATGGCCAACAACCAGCACGGGTGGCAGTGGTGCGCGGGCTGTGGCACCGATGCCGCGCCGTACTTTCGGGTGTTCAATCCGACCACGCAGGGCGAGAAGTTCGACCCGTCCGGCGCGTACATCCGGCGATGGGTGCCCGAATTGCGCGCGGTAGACGACGCGCACCTGCGCAAGGGGGAACGGCCGGCCGGCTACCCCGCCCCGATCGTCGATCACGGCGCCGAGCGCGCCGAGGCGTTGCGGCGCTACCAGAGCATCTGACCCGCGCACCGGCCCGGCTCAGCAACGAATTGTCGCCGGCGTGAATGTTTGCCCAATCGCCCACCCGGGGCTGTCTGGGCATGCCATTATCAGCCGATTCAGGAGTTGTCACGCCGCTCGGGAGGCACCAATGGCACACATCCTCGCTCGGACCTTGCTGGCTTCCGGCGCCGCCGCCGGGTTGCTGGCCGGGGTCAACGCCTGTTCGTGCTCCGTCGGCTCGTCGCACGCGGTCAGCAAGAGCGACGTCGCCGGACAGATCACCTCGAAGATGACCGACGCCGCGGGCAACAAGCCCGAATCGGTGAACTGCCCGAACGACCTGCCGGCCAAGGTTGGCGCGCAACTCAATTGCGAGATGAAGGTCAAGAACCAGACCTTCAACGTCAACGTAACCGTGACCAGTATCAACGGCAGCGACGTCAAATTCGACATGGTGGAGACGGTCGACAAGAACCAGGTGGCCAGCATCATCAGCGACAAGCTGACCCAGCAGGTGGGCAGGAAGCCGGATGCGGTGACATGCCCCGACAACCTGAAGGGGACCCAGGGCGCGACGCTACGGTGCCAACTGGTCGACGGCACCGACAAGTACGGTGTTGCGGTGACCGTTACCAGCGTCGACGCCGGCGACGTCAACTTCGACTACAAGGTCGACGACCACCCCGAACCGCCGAGTTAGCGGGGTCGCGAGCGCGGCGAAGCCGGGCACCGCGCGTCACCGCCATCTGCCCGGTACTACCTAGCGGGCGGCCTTCTTGCGTTCGATGTCGGCCAGGGCGGCGGCGAGTTCCGCCCGCTGGGCGGCCGAGCTCTCCCACGCGAGCTGGCGGTTCTTGACCACCTTGGCCGGCGCGCCGACCGCGATCGAGTAATCGGGGATCACACCGCGGACCACCGCGTGCGACCCCAGCACGCAGCCCCGGCCGACGGCCGTGCCGCGCAGCACCGTCACCTTCACGCCGACCCAGGTGTCGGGGCCGATCCGCACCGGCGACTTGACGATGCCCTGGTCCTTGATGGGCAGGTTGATGTTGTCCATGCGGTGGTCGAAGTCGCAGACGTAGCACCAGTCGGCCATCAACACCGAATCGCCGAGCTCGACGTCGAGGTAGGCGTTGATGACGTTGTCGCGGCCCAGCACCACCTTGTCGCCGAACCGCAACGAGCCTTCGTGCGCACGGATGGTGTTCTTGTCGCCGATGTGCACCCACCGGCCGATCTCGAGCTGCGCCAGTTCGGGCGTCGCGTGGATCTCCACGTCCTTGCCCAGGAACACCATGCCGCGGGTGATGATGTGCGGGTTGGCGAGCTTGAACTTCAGCAGCCGCCAGTAGCGGACCAGGTACCAGGGCGTGTAGGCCCGGTTGCGCAGCACCCATTTCAGCGAGGCCAGCGTGAGGAATTTGGCCTGCCGTGGGTCCCGCAGGTTCGATCCACGCCAGCGGCGATGGACCGGGGCACCCCACATGCTCGTCATGGCCGGACAGCCTAGCGATCCGCCGCGCGCAGATCTCCACGGGTTACCCTCACCTGTACTCGATCGCTGCCCATGCCGACGTCCACGGAAAGGATTTGGGGAACCCAAGTGCGTGCCCGACATGTCCCGCGTGGGCTTCGGCGTTGGTCATCCGCGCTGCTGGCGGCCGGGATCACGGTTGGACTCGGCGGATGCGCCAACACCGACTCGTGGGTGGAGGCCTCGCCCTCGGCCGGCTGGCCCGCGCAATACGGCGACGCCGCCAACAGCGGCTACACCGGCACCGCCGGCGCCACCAAGCTGTCGCTGCGGTGGACGCGCTCGGTCAAGGGCAGCCTGGCGGCCGGTCCGGCGCTGAGTGCGCGCGGTTATCTGGCCCTCAACGCGCAGACCCCGACCGGATGTTCGCTGATGGAATGGGAGAACGACGACAACGGCCGGCAGCGCTGGTGTGTGCGGCTGTTCCAGGGTGGCGGCTTCGCGGGCCCGCTGTTCGACGGGTTCGACAACCTCTACGTCGGCCAGCCCGGCGCGTTCCTCTCGTTCCCGGTGACGCAGTGGACTCGCTGGCGGCAGCCTGTGATCGGAATGCCAAGCACGCCAAGGTTTCTCGGGCACGGGCAGGTGCTCGTGGTGACCCATCTGGGCCAGGTGCTGGTCTTCGAGGCCCACCGCGGCGCGGTGGTCGGCAGCCCGATGGATCTGGTGGACGGTGTCGATCCCACCGACGCGACCCGCGGGCTGGGCGATTGCGCGCCGGCTCGGCAGGGCTGCCCGGTCGCCGCCGCACCCGCGTTCTCGGCGGCCAGCCAGATGGCGGTGCTGGGTGTCTGGCAGCCGGACGCGCCCGCGGCGGGGCTGGTCGGGCTGAAATATCACCCCGGGCAGACGCCGCTGGTGTCCCGGGAGTGGACCAGCGACGCGGTCGCCGCGGGTGTCATCGCCAGCCCGGTGCTGTCCGCGGACGGGTCGACCGTCTACGTCAACGGCCGTGACCAACGACTGTGGGCACTGCATGCCGCCGACGGCAAAGTGAAGTGGTCGGCGCCGCTGGGGTTCCTGGCACAGACGCCGCCCGCGGTCACGCCCGCGGGCCTCGTCGTGTCCGGCGGTGGCCCCGACACCCGGTTGGTGGCCTTCAAGGATGCGGGCGATCACGCCGATCAGGCGTGGCGCCGCGATGACGTCGTCCCGTTGTCGTCGGCGAGTCTGGCCGGCACCGGGGTCGGCTACGCGGCAATCAACGCACCGGTCGCGAACGGCGCTCCCGGCCTGTCGCTACTGGTCTTCGATCCGGGTACCGGTCACACGCTGGGCAGCTACCCGCTTCCGGCGGCCACCGGCTACCCGCTGGGGGTTTCGGTGGGCGCCGATCGCCGCGTGGTGGCCGCGACGAGCGACGGCCAGGTGTACGGCTTCGCGCCGGCCTGACCCATAATCGTGGGGTGCCAACCGACGGCAACCGCGGCGACCAGGGAGGTGGGCCGGCCGGCCTCGCCGCGACCCTGATCCTGCTGGTCCTGCACGGGTGCTTGTTCGCCGCGACGTTCGGCTTGCTCGGCCTCCTCGTCATGACCACCGACCCGTGCGGCTCGGTGAGATGCGGCGACCCCGCCTGGGTCGGCCGGGCGATGACGTTGGCGACCTGGGGCGGCGGCGCCGTCCTGCTCCTCGACGCGGCGGTGTCGGTGTATCTCCTCGCGCATCGCAGGCGGGCCTTCTTCGTCCCGATCATCGGTTGTGTGGTCCACGCCGGGCTGGTGGCCGCGGCCGTGGCGATGGAGCTGCAGGCCGGTCCCGTCTAGGCCCTGATCGATGGTGGCGACCCGCTTCGCCCGGCTACGCCGCGCTTGCGATCGCCACTACACGGCCAGCGGCGGGATGGCGTTGCGGGGCACCTCGGCCTGCACCGGTCCGGCAAACGCCGGCAACATCTCACCGGGCGCGAAGTAGAAGATCAGCTCGTCGTCGGTGATGGCGAAGTTCTGGTAGTGCGTCGGGTCGTGCCCGGCCGAGGGCAGAATGGCTGCGCCCAAAGGGGTTTGGCGTGCCAGGTCGCGCTGAACGATCGGGAAGATGCTGTCCAGCGGCGCGATGCCCGGCGCGAAGAGGTTATCGAAGGTGATGGGCTGCTTGGTCCCGAGGTTGTAGTTGAAGGCCTTGTACCAGATCGACGGGTGCGCTCCCCCGAGGTCCTGAAAGAACTTGAGCACCACGCTGCGGGTGTTGTGCGGCGGCTGACCGGAGGCGCGCTGCTCGGTCGTGGCCTCCAGTTGGTAGGGCTGATCGCGGGGCCCCGAACTCTGCGCGACGTTGACGAAGCCGTCCCGGTTTTGCGTGATGTAGTCGGTCAGCGACTGCTCGTCGGGGTAGTCGGCGGGGAACGCCATGTTGAGCGTGTAGGTGGGGCCGGTGGCGCGGATGCGACACATCTGGCCGTCCTCGATGGTGCCGCCCAGGCCGGCACACGAGGGTGGGGCGGCGGCCGCCGGCCAGCCCAACAGGGCCGCCGATGCGAGCACCACGGCCGCTATCAGATAACGCATTCTTCGAATGTCCTTGCGGGATTAGGCGGCGCTGGCGCCTGAACTAGCGATCGCTCCAGCCTACCGGGCGCTATCGCGACGGCCGGCAAACGAACGCCGTCGCCCCTCCTGCGGCCCGCGACCCCAGGCGGGTGATGACCACCGTCAGGGGCCGGCCACCGCGTAGCCGCATCCGGCGGCGCAGCGCGTCGGGGTCCACCCGCACCCCGCGAACCAGGATCTCCAGCGCCCCGCAATCGAGCGCCGACAACGCCCGGCGCAGCCGTCGCTCATCGAACGCCAGCCGCTCGAGCACCTCGAAGCCCCGGACCGTCGGCGGCAGCTCATCCCCCGACAGGTAGGCGATGTCGGGGTCGAGTTGCCACAACCCGTGCCGCGCGCCGTAGTGGCGCACCAGCCCGGCGCGGACCACCGCGCCGTCGGGGTCGACGAGCCATCGCCCGGCCGGGCGCACCGGGCAGTCGTCCGGGTCGCCGTCGGTGACCTGCTCGCCGCGATCCAGGATGCTGGCGCGCCGACGGATGCCGCGCTGCGCCAGTCCGGCGGACCACAGGCACGCTTCGCGCACCGAGCCGCGATAGGACGTCACCTCGATCTCGCCGGCGAAGCCGAGCCGACCCACTTCGTCGAAATCAATTCCGGGCGAGCACTTTACGACAAGGTCGCAATCCCGGTAGGTATCGATCAGGGCGCCCAGGCCGGGCCGGTAGTCCTCGATGCGGAAGCGGCGCCGCCCGCCGAGTCGGCGCGCCGGGTCCACCAGGACCGCGACATCACGGGTCACCGGAGCCAGCGCGTCGGCGCGGCACAGCACGGCCGCCTCCCCCAGGTTGTGCCGGGCCATGGCCAGCCGCACCGCATCGAGGTCGCTGCCGACCGCGCGGACGCCCGCTCCGCGCAACGCGGCCAACTCGGTGCCGATCGAACAGGTGGCGTCGTGCACGACGACCCCCGCCTCGGCCAGCCGCGTGGCCCGATGCACGGCCACCGGGGCCGCGGTGGCCTGCTGCAGCGCCTCGTCGGCGAACAGCCAGTTCGACACCGGCACTTCGGCGCCCAGACCGCACAGTTTCTCGGCGGCGCGGCGGCGCAGCAGCGTCGTCTCCACCAACACCGGCGCCCGGTCGCCGAACCGGGCGCGCGCCGCGGCGATGTCGGCGACCCGGCTGGCGTCGGTCAGCTCGAGTTCGGCGACCACGGCCAACGCCGCGGCGCCCGACTCCGATCGCAGATAGCGGACGTCCTCGACGCCGAACGTGAGGCCCTCGGTCAGGAGGGTTTGACCCCGGTGATCATCACGTTGTAGAACCAGCCCTTTGGCGCCACGTGCCGCATGACGTTGGCGTCCAGCCAGCTCAACGTCTTCCAGCTGTTGAACGCGAACTTGGCCCAGCCCCAACCCAATCGGCCCGGCGGCACCGCGCATTCGAACGTGCGCAACGGCCAGCCCAGCATCGCGGCGGTGAATTCCACGGTCGCAGTTTGCACCTCGGTCGCGCCGGCATTGCCGGCCAACCGCTCCAGGTCGTCCGGCGTGAAGGTGTGCAGGTCGACGACGGCCTCCAGCGCCGCGGCGCGGGAGGATTCGTCGAGCTCGGCCTGCGGCCGCCGCCAGCCGTGCAGGCCGGGCAGCTTGGTGACGTTGGTCGCCAGGCGCCAGGTCAAGGTGGACAACGTGCGGGCGTAGGTGTCGCCGACGGTGGTCGGCTCGCCGGCGAACACGAACCGGCCGCCCGGCCGCAGCACCCGGACGACCTCCCGCAGCGCCAGCTCGACGTCGGGGATGTGGTGGAGCACGGCATGCCCGACGACCAGGTCGAAGGTGTTGTCCTCGTAGGGGATTCCCTCGGCATCGGCGACCCGTCCGTCGATGTCCAGCCCCAGCGACTGCCCGTTGCGGGTGGCGACCTTGACCATCCCGGGCGAGAGGTCGGTGACCGACCCGCGCCGGGCCACCCCGGACTGGATCAGGTTGAGCAGGAAAAACCCGGTGCCGCAGCCCAATTCGAGGGCGCGATCGTAGGGCAGCTCGCGCTGCACCGGGTCGGGGACGATCGCGTCGAAGCAGTCCCTGGCGTAGTCCACGCAGCGCTGGTCGTAGGAGATCGACCACTTCTCGTCGTAGGACTCGGCCTCCCAGTCGTGGTAAAGCACCTGGGCCAGCTTGCTGTCGTGGCGGGCGGCCTCCACCTGCTCGGCCGTGGCATGCGGGTTGGGAACGGCATCGGTCGAACTCGTCGTCATGCAGGGCAGCCTAACGGGCGCCGGATTCCGAGTCCTCGTCGCCGGTCTGACCAGCGGCGAACACGTCGATGTAGCGGCGCCGCTCTGCGGCGCCCCGATCGGCCGGGCCCAGGTCGAACACGTCGTTGATGCCGGCCTTGGCGGCGGCCAGCGCGCGCCGCGGGCCGTCGAGGAAGCGGCGCGCCCACCCCGCGGCGGCGTCGTACACGTCGTCGGGGGCCACCATCTCGTCGATCAGGCCCAGCGTCAGCGCCTCCTCGGCGTCGAAGAACCGGCCGCTGAACACCAGTTCCTTCGCCCGGCTCGCCCCGGCCGCGCGGGTCAGGCGGGCCATGCCGTCACCGCCGGGGACCAGGCCCGCCAGGATCTCCGTCGCGCCGAACTTCACGTTGTCACCGCTGACGCGCCAATCGGCGGCCAGGGCCAGCGTCAGCCCGGCGCCCAGCGCGTATCCGGTGATCGCGGCCACCGTCGGCTTGGGGATGCCGGCCACCGCCTCAATGGCCTGTTGCCGTGCCCGGGCCGCCGTCTCGGCCTCCGGTGCCGTCAACGTCCGCAGCTCGGGCATGTCGTCGCCGGCCGAGAAGATCTCGTGGCCACCGAACAGGATGACCGCGGACACGTCGTCGCGCTCCCCGAGTTCGGCGGCCGCCGCCACGATCTCCCGGTAGACCTGGCGGGTCATCGCGTTGGTCGGCGGGCGCGACAGCAGCAGCATGGCCAGCCCGGCATCCTGCGAGCCGTCGCTGACCACCGTGCTGACGAACTCGCTCAATGCCGCCATCCCATCCCGCCGGCCTCGCGTGCGCGGTGGTAGCGGTCGGAGTCGAAGAACTCGAACACCCAGTTGTCGCCCTGGATCTCCAGGTGCGGCTGCACGGTCACGATCTGCCGCTCGACGGCCAGCACGTCCGCGACGGTCCGCCCGGCCAGCGAATCCAGCTGGGTCCACGTCGGCGGCAACAGGAAGCAGCGCCCGGCGGAGAAGTCGTCGATGGCGGCCTGCGGCGTCGTCCAGCCGGCATGGTCGGATTCGGTGTTCTCGCCGTCGGCCCGCTGCCCCTCCGGCAAGGCCCCCACGAAGAAGTAGGTGTCGTAGCGGCGGGTGCGCTCGGCTTCCGGCGTGACCCAGTTGGCCCAGGGCCGCAGCAGGTCGGAGCGCAGTTCCAGGTTCTCGCGGCGCAGGAAGTCCGCGAACGACAGCGTGCCGTCGGCGAGCGCGCGGCGGGCGTCGGCGTACACCGAGGCGTCGCCGACGATACTGTTCGGTGCCGAAACGGCCTGGCCGGCCGGCCCGGCGAACAGCACCCCCGACTCCTCGAACGTCTCCCTGGCCGCGGCGCACACCAGCGCCTCGGCCAGGTCGGGCTCGATGCCGAACCGCTGCGCCCACCACTGCGGCGGCGGGCCGGCCCACGCGATATCGGCGTTGCGGTCGCGGTCGTCCACGCCGCCGCCGGGAAAGACCATGGTTCCCGCGGCGAACTCCATCTTGGCGTGCCGCCGCATCAGGAAGACGGCGATCCCGCCCGGGTCGTCGCGAACCAACATCACGGTCGCCGCCGGGCGCGGGATCAGCGGTGGGGGTTCGGTCGATGACGTCACAGTTGCCTCCGGTGGGCTGCGCGGGTACGGACGCGGCGGGCGAAATAACGCCCGTCGACGACGTCGAGGGCGATCGCCTGCCCGAACGCGGTGGACAGGTTCTCGGCGGTCAGCACGTCGGTCAGCAATCCCGCGGCCACCACTTTTCCTTCGGACAGCAGCATGCAGTGGCTGAAGCCCGGCGGGATCTCCTCGACGTGGTGGGTGACCAGCACCAGCGCGGGGGCGTCCGGGTCGCCCGCGAGGTCGGCCAGCCGCGCCACCAGCTCCTCCCGGCCGCCCAGGTCGAGGCCGGCGGCGGGTTCGTCGAGCAGCAGCAGCTCCGGATCGGTCATCAGGGCGCGGGCGATCAACACCCGCTTGCGCTCGCCTTCCGACAGGGTTCCGTAGCGACGGTCCGCGAGGTGCTCGGCGCCGAGGCTCTCCAGCATGTCGATGGCGCGGCGGTAGTCGACGTCCTCGTAACGCTCCCGCCACCGGCCCAGCACCGCGTAGCCGGCCGAGACGACCAGGTCGCGCACCACCTCGTCGGTGGGCACGCGCTGCGCCAGGGCCGACGAACTCAAGCCGATCCGGGAGCGCAACTCCGAGACGTCGACCCGGCCCAGCCGCTCCCCGAGCACGAACGCCACGCCCGACGAGGGGTGCTCGGCCGCCGCGGCCATCC
>NZ_LZJG01000103.1:0-528 GCF_001667785.1 Mycobacterium sp. E3247
TGGAATCTCCATCGATATTTGCCGCTCAGGTGGATGACGGCATTGCTGCACGCATCGAGACGCTTGGCAAAAGCGTCGCCAAGCAACACCGTCGCTGCTTTGGAATCGACAACCGTCGCAACAGCCAGATAGACCGCATGACCTGAAGTGTCCTTTTCCTCCCTGTATTGATTGCTCCGCCATCCGGTATAGGCCACGCCAACCGTGTTGGTGTCCAGCCCGAACAGCGCCGCACAGTCCGGGTTGCCCTCGTCGATGACAGGGGGCACTGGAGGCCTGGTCCAACCGGGCGGAGGCGTGCCCGTCCAGTTGAGTTTGGAGCCGACGATGTCGCCGACCACTTCCGGCGGCAGGAGCAGCTCATCGATCCGATTGAGCGCCAGCGTTGGCCCGACCGTGGGCGTCGGCGAGGGTGCGACCGAGGTGGCGTTGTGGCCGCCGCCCTGCCCGCCGCCACACCCAACCGCCAACGCGACCACTACAGCCCCGAGCGCCGAAACAGTGAAACGAATCCTCATTTCGTCTCCT
>NZ_LZJG01000104.1:0-1392 GCF_001667785.1 Mycobacterium sp. E3247
CGCGCAGCATTTCGGCGACCAGGAACGCCAGCTCCAGCGACTGCTGGGTGTTCAGCCGCGGGTCGCACGCGGTCTCGTAGCGCCCGGCCAGGTCCAGGTCCGAGATGTCTTGCGCCCCACCGAGGCATTCCGTGACGTTCTCGCCGGTGATCTCGACGTGGATGCCACCCGGATGGGTGCCCAGCGCGCGGTGCACCTCGAAGAAGCCCTGCACCTCGTCGACCACGCGGTCGAAGTGGCGGGTCTTGTACCCGTTGGACGACTCGTGAGTGTTGCCGTGCATGGGGTCGCACTGCCAAATCACCTGATGACCGGTGGCCTGCACCTTCTCGACGATCGGGGGCAGCAGATCGCGCACCTTGTGGTTGCCCATCCGGCTCACCAACGTCAACCGGCCGGGCTTATTGTGCGGGTCAAGCCGTTCCACGTATTCGACCGCCAGCTCCGGGGTCATCGTCGGGCCGATCTTCACGCCGATCGGGTTGGCGATCACCTCCGCGAACGCGATATGCGCACCGTCGAGCTGACGGGTCCGCTCACCAATCCACACGGTGTGCGCCGACAGGTCAAACAGCTGCGGCTCCCCAGCCTCGCTCTCCGACAACCGCAGCATCGCCCGCTCGTAGTCGAGCACCAAAGCCTCATGGCTGGCATAGATCTCAGCGGTCTGCAGATTACGATCGGCCACACCGCAGGCGCTCATGAAGCGCAGGGCCCGGTCGATCTCAGTGGCCAACGCCTCATAACGCGCCCCGGCCGGCGACGTCCGAACGAACTCCCGGTTCCAGTCATGCACCAGATGCAACGACGCCAGCCCCGACGACGTCAGCGCCCGCACCAGGTTCATCGCCGCACTGGCATTGGCATAAGCCCGCACCAGCCGCGACGGGTCATGCTCACGCGCGGCCGCATCCGGGGCGAAGCCATTGATCATGTCCCCGCGATAGGACCGCAACCCCAAAGCGTCGATGTCAGCCGAACGCGGCTTAGCGTACTGGCCCGCGATACGGGCCACCTTGACCACCGGCATGCTGGCGCCATAAGTCAGCACCACCGCCATCTGCAACAACGCACGAACATTGCCCCGGATATGAGGCTCAGTGTTGTCGGTGAACGTCTCCGCACAATCGCCACCCTGCAACAAAAACGCCTCACCCTTAGCGACCTGCGCCAGCTGCTCCTGCAAGCGCACGATCTCCGAAGGCACCGTCACCGGCGGCACACTCTCCAAAACCGTGCGCATCGCCGCCGCCTCATCGGCCGGCCAACTCGGCTGCTGAGCAGCCGGCTTAGCCAGCGCAGCGTCCAAACGCGCCCGCAAGTCAACAGGCAACGGCGGCAGCGACGGCAGCTGGTCGATCGGAATGTCGACGGTCCAGTTCATCGGTCCAT
>NZ_LZJG01000105.1:0-10745 GCF_001667785.1 Mycobacterium sp. E3247
GGCGGTGGCGGCGGAACCGGCGGGACAGGTGGCGGCATGGGCGGTGGCGGTCCGGTGCGGCCGTCCCCGGCGCCACCGCCCCCACAGAAGCAACCCGGCTTTGTCAGGCTCGCGCCGTGAGTCCGGACCTGCGATATTCGGCCCGCGCCTGCCTCGTCACCGCAGCGTCTCGGTGGGCACCGCGTAGCGGTCCTGGTAGGCGCGCACCCGCTCGCGCACCTCGCCTTCCCGTAGGCCGGTGTCCGACCAGGTGTACCGGCCGCGGCCGCCGTCGCCGGGATGGGTCGCCAGGAACTCGCGCATCCTCTGCTCGGCTTCGGGTCGCAGTTCACGATCCAGTCGCTGGTAGATGTCCTTGATCGTGGTCCACGGGTCGTCGACGAAGTCGCTGTATTGCACGTCGATCACGCGGTCCGCCGGCACCGCCCCGCTGTCGCGCAGGGCCATCTCGCGTTCCAGGCCGACCACGATCTCCTCGTAGGACTGGGCCGCGCACTCGGCGACGCTGGAATCGTCGCTGCACATCCGGCGCAGGTGGTGGGTCAGGGCGGCGATCGAGGAGATGACGTTGAGCGGGTCGCGGTGGGTCTGCACGATCAGCGCGTCGGGGTATTCGGCCAGCAGCGTGTCGAGCTGCCACAGGTGCGCCGGAGACTTCAGCAACCACTGACCGGGCACACCGGATTGCAAGTGCTGCAAAAAGATTCGGTGGTAGTGGTAGGCGCCGGCATGGTCGGCCTCATAAAGCAGCCAGCGGTAGTAACCGGGCAGCCGGTATTGGACCGAGAAGATCATGCTGACGAAGTCACCGGCGGTGATGCGCACGCACTCCTGCCCGACGAGGGCGCCCATCGGATGGAACGCGAGAAACCCCGGCATGATCTGCTCGGACATGTCGATGCTGGCCTGCGTCTGCGCGATGCGCGGATCGTCGTGGTAGGTCTCGGGCTGCGGAACCGGACACGGCTCGTCGACCTCCCACGTCAGCGGGGCCCGCAGCCCGGGATCCTGGGCGAGCAAGTCGTACAGGATGGTGGTCCCGGTGCGGGGCTGGCCGACGATGAATATCGGTGCTGTGATCGGGTTGGCGGCGATCTCGGGGTGCTGCTTGCGCCAAGCGATCACGCCCAGGCGGTTCTTCAGCGCCCGCATGATGTCGAGGTGGGCGATCTCCACGCCGATGTCCGACAGCCGCGCGTCGTTGATCAACCCATCGGTGAGGCGGTGCAGCCCGGGCCGCCAGCCCTCGGTGCCGAAGTCGTCGCTCCCCGCCTCCTCGCAGGCCGCGGCTATCAGCCGCTCGGGGGCGAATCGGTCGTGCAGCGTCATACCTTCTCCTCACAGCGGCGCACCGACACCGTCACCTCGGGGGGTGCCGGATTGTCCAGCCAGCGCAGGACGATGAATCCGCGATGCCGGCCACCGGTGTCGAGCCAGTGGCCAACGCCGAAGTCCTTGGCGGAGATCGCGATCCGCACCCGTCCGTCGGCGTCGGGTGCCACGCCGCGATTCGTCACCGAGCTGTGCCGAGCGCGCGGCTCCAAACATTCGTGCCAGATGCTTTCCAGCGTGACGTTCCAGAACCGGGCGTCGGGGGGTGCGATGTCGAGCAGCAGGACGTCGCCGGGGTCCAGCCGGTACGTCCCGATCATGTACAGGTTGTCGGGGGTGGTGTCCGCGGCGCCCAGGTCGGCGGCCTGCGCGGTCAGCAACGTATTGGGCATGCCGAGCAGTTCGGGCTTGATGGTGCGGTGCAGCGTCGCGAGCTTCATCAGGGACCACGCCATGGCGGTGAACTGATCGGCGAGCTCGGTGTCGATCAGCGGCGTCAGCGAGGCGGGGGCCAACGCCTCGATCCGCAGCGTGGCGAGCTCTTCGCGGCCGCGATCACCGATGTACTCGCGAACCACCACCGACGAGGCGTCCTCGGGAATCTTCACCCACTGGGCGCCGGCCAGATCGGCAGGCTCGTCCGCGGACAGCACCAGCGTGAATTCGCCCGAGCGCAGCGCCAAATCGCGGTCGCTGACGTACCCCGCCATGCGGCGCGGCGTGAGGCCGGTGCCGGCCAGGATCTGCAATCCGAGGTAGGCGCTGGTGCCCCGGGAACCGGTGATCCGGTAGCTCCGGTCCCCACGAATCATGGCCAGGTAGTAGTTCCCGTCGGGATTGGGGCCGCCGACCATCCGGTTCTCCGCGCACATATCGAAGAACGAGGGCCGCTCGGCGTCGGCCTCAACCGCCATCTGCGCGCACAGGGAGGAGATGCGGGCGATCAGCCGCAGCCCTTCGAGCAACTCCCGCTCGGATTCGGCGTCCTCGGTCACGATCTTCGTGACGTCGGCAACCATCTGCTGAAGGAACCCCCAGGCGGCACGCGCCTGGGCAGCGGGCGGATCCGGCGAATCGGCGTCTTGAGACATCGTCTCATGCTAAGACTATGTCTTACGTCTTAGGTGTCGATTCGCGGGAAAAGGTGGGGAATGGCTGCCACGACGTCGTTGGCCGAACGGAAGCGAACGGCGATGCGTCAGCGCATCGCCGCGGCCGCGGCTCAGCTGGTCGCCGACCGCGGACTGGCCGCGACGACGGTGGAGCGCATCGCCGACGAAGCCGACATCGGGCGGGCGACGTTCTTCCGGTACTTCAACTCCAAGGAAGACGCCGTCGCCGAGGGCATGACCGCCCATTGGCTGAACCGGATCACCACCGCCCTGGCGGCGCAGCCGCAGCGCCTCAGCGCCACCGACGCGGTCATCGGCGCCTTTGCCGAGCTCGCGGAAGGATCCGCCGACATTGAGGACCAGATCCGCGAATTGGCCATGCTCACAAGGTCGTCCGAGACGCTGGACGCATGGACGCTGCACATCTATGTGCGCTATGAGCGGGCGATCGGCGACCTCGTCGCGCCGCGCCTGCGGCGGTTGGTCCCGCAGGACCCCAGGCCGCGCCTGATCGGTGCGCTGGCGATGGCGACCGTCCGGATTGCCCTGGACGACTGGCTGAGCCACGGGGGATCCCTCCCCGAGCGGGTGGGGCGTGGCCTGGCCGCGATCTCGGTCGGATAGCCACGTGTCCTGAGCCCTGCGGTCTCGAGGCGGCCGCTGCCGTTTTGAAGGACCAATGCCCCTGTTGTGCCACCCGAGCCGCCGGTAATTTGACTGTGTACCTTGGAGATTCGCGTGATGAGCGTTACGCGGACGTTAACACTGTGTGGCCGCTAGCCACCGAAACTGGGAGTTGTCTTGTCAGGACAGCGCGACGTCAAGATGCGGCTGGCCGGCTTGCTCGACCAGATCGACGACCTACTGACCAGCCTGCGCAACGCGGAGACCTCCTGGGCGCAGTGGCTGCCGGCGATCGCGCCGGAGCACCAGGCGAGTGCGCGAAACCTGCTGCACTACTGGGCGATTCGCCAATTCGATCTACGCGACCTGCAGGCGGGGCTCGCGGAGTTCGGCCTGTCGTCGTTGGGCCGCAGCGAAGCGCACGTGCAGGCGACGCTCGTCGCGGTCCGCGCGGCCATCGCCGCCTTGGCGGACGGGAATTGGCAGCCGCCGCCCCCGTCGGCGGTGCCGATCGAGCAGGGACCGAAGATCTTGCGCCAGCACACGGTAGAGCTGCTGGGGCCCCGCCCCCCGCATCGGATGACGCGCATCATGGTCACGCTGCCGTCGCAGGCCGCGACCGACCCGGCCCTGGTTCGCGAGCTGGTGCGGCGGGGCATGAACATCGCGCGGATCAACTGCGCCCACGACGACGTCCACGCATGGCGAGCCATGGCCCGCCACGTCCGCGAGGCGGCCGTGGACGCCGGCACACCATGCCTGGTCGCCATGGATCTGGCGGGCCCGAAGCTGCGGACCGGTCCGCTCGAGCCGGGCCCCCGCGTGGTGCGGCTGCGTCCGCAACGCGACCAGCTCGGCCGCGTCGTCGCACCGGCACGGGCGTGGATGACGTCGGGCGAAGAACCGTCGGGCCCGCCGCAACCGGACATGGCGGTGTTCACGGTGCCGGCGCAGTGGCTGGCGAACCGCGCGGCGGGCGATGCGCTGGCGCTACGGGATGCGCGCGGCGCCAAGCGGCAGATCGTTCTGCAGGACGCGGTCCCGGGAGGCTTCGTGGTCACCGCGCGGCAGACGACGTACCTGGTAACCGGGACCGCGCTGCACGCCGGGGACGGCGGCGAATCAGCCGCAGAATCAGCGCAAGTGGGTCCGCTGCCGGAGAAGGAGCAGAGCCTACTGGTGCGCGCGGGAAGCCTGCTGCAACTGACCCGTGACTGCTCACCGGCGCCCGTCGACAGTGGTCGAACCGTGCCGCGCATCGGTTGCACGCTGCCCGAGGCCTTCGATCATGCCCGGCCCGGCGACGCGGTCCACTTCGATGACGGCAAGATCGGCGGCCGGGTGATATCCGCCGGCCGTGACGTCCTCACCGTGCGCATCGACCGGCCGGAGCAGGGGGAGGCTCGGCTGAAGGCGGGCAAGGGCATCAACATGCCCGACACCGACTTGCCGATCTCGGCGCTCACCGACCGCGATGTCGCTGATCTCGCCGCCGTGGTCGAACTGGCGGATCTCGTCGACATGTCGTTCGTTCGCACTCCGGCCGATGTCGAGCGGTTGCTGGATGAGCTCGACCGGCTCGGCGGCGCCGGGCTGGGCATCGTGCTCAAGATCGAGACCCGGCGCGCCTTCGAAAACCTGCCGCAGCTGCTGCTCACCGCCATGCGCCGGCCGCGCGTCGGGGTGATGATCGCGCGCGGCGACCTGGCGGTCGAGTGCGGCTATGAGCGGCTGGCCGAGTTGCAGGAGGAAATCCTGTGGCTGTGCGAGGCCGCGCACCTGCCGGTGATCTGGGCGACGCAGGTCCTCGAGCAACTCGCCAAGACCGGCCTGCCGTCACGCGCCGAGATCAGTGACGCGGCCATGAGCGAACGGGCCGAATGCGTGATGCTGAACAAAGGCCCCTTCCTCGACGACGCGGTCACCGTGCTCGACAACATCATGCGGCGAATGGCCGATCACTACTACAAGAAGAACGCGTTGTTGCGCCCGCTACGGTCGTGGTCCGCCTCGGCGGGTCAGGGCATCGACGATGATTCGGGTCGTGAGCTCGGCTCGGCGTCGTGAATACCGTTGTGGGTCAGACAGGATCGGATAGACGACGCCACCGACGATCGCATCCGCGGCCGACTCGGCGGTGCTGTCGTCGATGCCGTCGGCAACGATCCGCGCCCGGACGCTCTCGTGCAGAGGCTCACTGAATCCGGCGCGCAGTTTGACCGCGGTGTCCTCGTGTTCCATGCCCGCGGCGGTCAAGGTCCGCAGCATGGCCGAGCCGCGGGCCGTCGTCAGGGTCGTGGCGAGCTTGCGCACCCACACCACCAGGTCGTCCGCCAGATCTTCGGTGTGATTGACCGATGCGAGGAGCTGGTCGGCGTCCTCGAGCATCACGTCGGCGACCAGGGCCGGGCGACTGGGCCACCACCGATAGATGGTCTGCTTGCCCACCCCGGCCCGCGCGGCGACCGCCTCGATGGTCAGACCGTCGAAGCCGCGCTCGAGAAGTAGCTCGCGCGTGGCGGTGACGATCGCGGTCCGCGACTTCTCGCTGCGCCGTCGCGGCGGGGTCACCCGGGTGAGATCGCTTGCCATATGGTGATCCTCACTGCCGCGGTGGCCCGCTTTACATCGCTCGACTGCCCCCGGTAGTCTGCCACAAGACGAGACGGTCCGTCTTGTAAGTCGGAAGGGTAGCAGCTGTGCGGCCAACCGTAGTCACCTCGTGGCCGTCATCGTGACCCTCGGACTGAGCCCGGAGCAGCAGGAGCTCAGCGATGCCGTCGGCCGGTTCGCCGGCCGGCACGCGCCCATCGCCGAAACTCGCGAGGCGTTCGCCGACCTCGCCGCGGGCCGGCGGCCCGCGTGGTGGGACGCCCTGGTCGGCAACGGCTTTCACGCGGTGCATCTGCCCGAAAGCCTGGGCGGGCAGGGCGGCGGGCTGATGGACGCCGCGTGCGTTCTGGAGGCGGCGGGCAAGGCGCTGTTGCCGGGCCCGCTGCTGCCCACGGTCACCGCCGGAGCCGTCGCGCTGCTGGCCGACCCGACGGCGGCCGCCGAAGCCCTGGTGCGCGGCCTGGCCGCGGGTGCCACCGCGGCGGTCGTGCTTCCCGACGACGGCGACTTCAGCGCGCGTCCCGACGGCGAGGGCTGGCTGGTGACCGGCGCGTCGGAGGTAACCGCCGGCGTCTGCGCGGCGCGGACGGTCCTCCTCGGCGCCAGCGCGGACGGCGACGGTGTGGTCTGGGTGATTGTCGACACCGAAAACCCCACGGCGACAGCGGAGCCCGTCACCGGCACCGACCTGGTCGCCGACGCGGGCATCTTGCGACTCGACGACTATCGTGCGGCCGGGTCGCAGGTTCTCAGCGGCATCAACCCCGACCGCGCGCGGTGTGTCACCGTGAGCCTGGTGGCCAGCGTGATGGCCGGCATCGCGCAGTGGTGCGTCGAGGCGGTCACCGCGCACCTGCGCGTCCGCGAGCAGTTCGGCAAGGTGATCGGTACCTTCCAGGCGCTGCAGCACAGTGCGGCGATGCTTTTGGTCAGCAGCGAGTTGGCCACCGCGGCGGCCTGGGACGCGGTGCGTGCCGTCGATGAATCGCTCGACCAGCATCGAATGGCCTCCGGCGGTGCGGCGACGGTCGCGGTCTCACCGATCCCGGACCTGGTGCTCGACGCGCTGACGATGCTCGGCGCCATCGGTTTCACCTGGGAACACGACGTCCACCTGTACTGGCGACGGGCCATCAGCCTGGCGGGATCGATCGGTCCGGCGAATCGCTGGGCGCGGCAGCTGGGACAGCTCACGTGCACCCAGACGCGCGACATGTCGGTGAATCTCGGCGACGCGGAATCGGAGTTCCGGTCCTGGGTCGCCGAGACGCTGGATGCGGCAATGCAGTTGCGCAACGACACACCGGCACCGCACGGCGACTACCCGGACCAGGCCTCCGGGCCCCAGCGCACGTTGCTGGCCGATGCCGGCCTGATGGCGCCGCACTGGCCGGCGCCGTGGGGCGTCGATGCGGGTCCCCTCAAACAGCTCATCATCGACGAAGAGTTCGCCAAGCGACCCGGGCTGGTCCGGCCGTCCCTCAACATCGCCGAGTGGATCCTGCCCTCGGTGCTGGCCGCCGCACCAAAAGACCTGCAAGAAAAGCTGATTCCGCCGACCCAACGCGGCGAGATTCACTGGTGCCAGCTGTTCAGCGAGCCGGGTGCCGGCTCCGACCTGGCGTCGCTGGCCACCCGGGCGACCAAGGTCGACGGCGGTTGGCGGGTCAACGGCCACAAGATCTGGACGTCGTTGGCGCAGTACGCCGACCTTGGCGCCCTGCTGGCGCGCACCGACCCCGAGGCCAGCAAGCACCGCGGCATCGGCTACTTCATCCTCGATATGCGGTCGCCCGGCATCGAAATCCAGCCGATCAAAACGGCCACCGGGCAGCCGCACTTCAACGAGGTGTTCCTCAACGACGTCTTCGTCCCCGACGAGATGTTGCTGGGCGCCCCTACCGACGGATGGAACCTCGCGATCGCCACCATGGCCGAAGAGCGCTCCGCCATCAGCGGATACGTCAAGTTCGACCGGGCGGTGGCGCTGCGGCGGCTCGCGGCCGAACCGGGACCGGACCGCGACGACGCGCTGCGCGCGCTCGGCGAGCTCGACGCGTACACGCACGCCATCAAGGCGCTGGGCGTTCGGGAGACCATTCGGTTGCTCGACGGCCAGGCGTCGGGCCCGGCCTCCAGCATCGCCAAGGTGGCGATGAACGTCCTGTTGCGCAGGACGTTCGAGGCCACGCTGCGCCTGACCGGTCGCGCGGTGATGGCCGCCGACTCCGACCCCGACATCGTGGAGCGCTACCTGCACCTGCCCGCCGAGCTGCTCGGCGGCGGGACCCGCGAGATTCAGTTGAACATCATCGCGCAGATGATTCTCGGACTGCCCCGAAAGTAGGACCGCCCATGGGATTACGCGGAGAGGCCGCGATCGTCGGCTACGTCGAGCTGCCCCCCGAGCGGCTCAACAAGGCCTCGCTCGCGCCGTTCGCGATCGAGCAATGGGCGGAACTGTCCGCCGCCGCCCTCGAAGACGCCGGATTGCCCGGTGACGTCGTCAACGGGATCGTGGCCTCACATCTGGCCGAGTCGGAGATCTTCGTGCCGTCCACCATCGCCGAATACCTGGGCGTCGGCGCGCGATTCGCCGAGCACGTCGACCTGGGCGGTGCCAGCGCGGCGGCCATGGTCTGGCGGGCCGCCGCGGCGATCGAACTGGGCATCTGTGACGCGGTGCTGTGCGCCTTGCCGGCCCGCTACATCACGCCGACTTCGAAGAAGAAGCCCAGGCCGTTGGTGGACGCGATGTTCTTTGGGTCGTCGAGCAACCAATACGGCTCTCCCCAGGCCGAATTCGAGATCCCCTACGGCAATCTCGGGCAGAACGGGCCCTACGGGCAGGTGGCCCAGCGTTACGCGGCTGTCTACGGCTACGACGAGCGGGCGATGGCCAAGATCGTCGTCGACCAGCGGGTCAACGCCAACCAGACCGAGGGCGCGATCTGGAAGGACAAGCCGCTGACGGTCGACGACGTCCTGGCCAGCCCCGTGATCGCCGACCCGTTGCACATGCTGGAGATCGTCATGCCCTGCGTCGGGGGTGCCGCGGTGGTGGTCGCCAACGCCGACCTCGCCGGGCGGGCGCGCCATCGGCCCGTGTGGGTCAAGGGATTCGGTGAACACGTGCCGTTCAAGACCCCGACCTACGCCAAGGACCTGCTGCACACTCCCATCGCGGAGGCAGCTGACACCGCGTTCGCCATGACCGAGCTGAGCCGCGAGCAGATGGACATGGTGTCGATCTACGACTGCTACACCATCACGGTGCTGCTGTCGCTGGAGGACGCGGGCTTCTGCGAGAAGGGCAAGGGCATGGAGTTCGTCGCCAACCATGACCTGACCTTCCGGGGCGACTTCCCGCTCAACACCGCGGGCGGACAACTGGGGTTCGGTCAGGCCGGGCTCGCCGGCGGCATGCACCATGTCTGCGACGCCACCCGGCAGATCATGGGCCGCGCGGGCGCGGCGCAGGTCGCCGACTGTCACCGCGCCTTCGTGTCCGGCAACGGCGGGATCCTGTCCGAGCAAACCACGCTGATCCTCGAGGGGGATTGATCCCGACATGGCCACCTTCGAGCGCCCGATGCCCGTGAAAACCCCGACCAGCGCACCGTTTTGGGACGCACTGGCGCAGCACCGCATCGTCATCCAGTATTCGCCCTCGCTGGGCGGCTACGTGTTCTACCCACGGGTGCGCGCACCGCGCACGCTCGCCGACGATCTGGAATGGCGAGAGATCTCCGGGATGGGGACGTTGTATTCCTACACCGTGGCGCGCCGCCCGGTCAGCCCGCACTTCGCCGACGCCGTCCCGCAGCTGCTGGCCATCGTCGAATGGGACGAGGGGCCAAGGTTTTCCACCGAGATGGTCAACGTCGATCCCGCCGACCTGAGGGTGGGGATGCGAGTGAAGCCGGTGTTCTTCGACTACCCGGAGCACGACGTGACGATGTTGCGGTACGAGCCGGCCGACTGATCTCGCGGCAGCGACTATTAGTCCGCAGCCAGCGGCGGAGCTGCCGGCTCACTAAGGTGGGCCGTGCGCGTTGCGCAGCAATCGAACACGGAGATGCCGGCGCCGGGCGCACGGTTGACACTGTGATCGGCGCCATTATCTACTAGTCGCAGATCCCCCCGAGGAGCGCGGCATGAACAAGGACGACTTGATCCTGATCAGCGTGGACGACCACATCACCGAGCCCGCCGACATGTTCGAGGCCCACGTCCCCGCGACGTACAAGGACCGCGCGCCCCGGGTGGTGACCGAACCCGACGGCGTCCAGCAGTGGTACTACGGCGAGGTTCGCGGCCGGAACATGGGATTGAACGCCGTGGCGGGAAAGCCCCGCGAGATGTACAACATCGACGCGTCCCGCTATGACGAGATGCGCCCCGGTTGCTTCAACGTCGACGAACGGGTCCGCGACATGAACGCCGGCGGTCAGCTGGCCGGCCTGAACTTTCCCAACTTCACCGGCTTCTCCGGCCAGGTCCTCAACCAGGGCCCCGACCGTGCGGTCAACCTGGTGATGATCAAGGCCTACAACGACTGGCATATCGACGAGTGGTGCGCCGCATACCCGGGCCGATTCATCCCCTGCGGCATCCTGCCGCTGTTCGACGTGGCCGAGGCGGCGAAGGAGGTCAAGCGCCTCGCCGGCAAGGGCTGCCACGCGGTGACGTTCTCGGAGAACCCAGAGGCGTTGCAAATGCCCAGCATTCACACCAAGTACTGGTACCCGCTGTTCGCGGCGGTCTGCGAGAACAACACGGTGCTGTGCACGCACGTCGGGTCCGCGTCACGGAGCCCGCAGGTGTCGACGGACGCCCCGCCCAGTGTGCAGATGACGGCGTCGTCGATGATGAGCATGTTCACCTTCACCGAGCTGATCTGGGCCGAGTTCTGGGCGGACTTCCCCCAGCTGAAGTTCTCGCTCACCGAGGGCGACGTCGGCTGGATACCGTACTTTTTGTGGCGCGCCGAACACGTCGGTGGGCCCGCGGTAACCGGGCGGGAACTTGGCCTGCGTCCATCCCGAATGGCGGTTGTAGACG
>NZ_LZJG01000106.1:0-2472 GCF_001667785.1 Mycobacterium sp. E3247
TGGCAGGTCGCCGGTGACGCCAACCTGTCCGGCCACACCTACCCCGACCAGAGCCTGTACCCGGCCAACTCGGTGCCGCAGGTGGTCCGCCGGATCAACAACGCGCTGCTGCGCGCCGACCAGATCGCCAAGGTCGAGGGCGACCGGTCCGTGGAGAACTGGCTGGCGCCGATCGTGGCTGACGGCGAGGCGGGCTTCGGCGGCGCGCTCAACGTCTTCGAACTGCAGAAGGCCATGATCGCCGCCGGTGTCGCGGGTTCGCACTGGGAGGACCAGCTGGCCTCGGAGAAGAAGTGCGGTCACCTGGGCGGCAAGGTGCTGATCCCGACCCAGCAGCACATCCGCACGCTCACCTCGGCCCGCCTGGCCGCCGACGTCTGCGACGTCCCGACCGTCGTGATCGCCCGCACCGACGCCGAGGCGGCGACGCTGATCACGTCCGACGTCGACGAGCGCGACCAGCCGTTCATCACCGGCGAGCGCACCCGCGAAGGTTTCTACCGGACCAAGAACGGCATCGAGCCCTGCATCGCGCGGGCGAAGGCCTACGCCCCGTTCGCCGACCTGATCTGGATGGAGACCGGCACCCCGGACCTCGAGCTGGCGCGGAAGTTCTCCGAGTCGGTCAAGGCGGAGTACCCCGACCAGATGCTGGCTTACAACTGCTCGCCGTCGTTCAACTGGCGCAAGCACCTGGACGACGGAACCATCGCGAAGTTCCAAAAGGAGCTTGCCGCAATGGGATTCAAGTTCCAGTTCATCACGCTGGCCGGCTTCCACGCGCTGAACTACTCGATGTTCGACCTGGCCTACGGCTACGCCCGCAACCAGATGAGCGCCTACGTCGAGTTGCAGGAGCGCGAGTTCGCCGCCGAGGAGCGTGGTTACACCGCGACCAAGCACCAGCGCGAGGTCGGCGCCGGGTACTTCGACCGGATCGCCACCACGGTCGACCCCACCTCGTCGACCACCGCGCTGACCGGTTCGACCGAAGAGGGTCAGTTCCACTGAGTTAGTCTGCCGACCAGACGCAAAGGCCCCTCTTCACCGGCGTGTCGAGGGGCCTTTGCGTCTGCTCGCCGAACTACTGCCGTAAGGAGTGACGTGTCGATCGAACGAGTGGGAGTTGTCGGTGCCGGGCAGATGGGCTCCGGCATCGCCGAGGTCGCCGTCCGCGCCGGTGTCGACGTGACCGTGTTCGAGACCACCGAGCCGCTGATCACGGCGGGACGCAACCGCATCGTGAAGTCGCTGGAACGCGGCGTCAGCGCGGGCAAGGTGACCGAGCGGGAGCGTGACCGCGCGCTGAGCAAGCTCACCTTCACCACCGACATGAAGGACCTGGCCGACCGGCAGCTGGTGATCGAGGCCATCATCGAGGACGATGCGGTCAAGGCGCAGGTGTTCGCCGACCTGGACCGGGTGGTCACCGATCCCGACGCGGTCCTGGCGTCCAACACCTCGAGCATCCCGATCATGAAGATCGCCGCGGCCACCAAGAACCCGCAACGCGTGCTGGGCCTGCACTTCTTCAACCCGGTCCCGGTGCTGCCGCTGGTCGAGTTGGTGTGCACGCTGGTCACCGACGAAGCCGCCGCCGCGCGCACCGAGGAGTTCGCCGGGGCGGTGCTGGGCAAGCAGGTGGTGCGCTGCTCCGATCGGTCCGGTTTCGTGGTGAACGCGCTCCTGGTGCCCTACCTGCTGTCAGCGATCCGGATGGTGGAGGCCGGCTTTGCCAGCGTCGAAGACGTGGACAAGGCCGTGGTCGCCGGGCTGTCGCACCCGATGGGGCCGCTGCGGCTCTCCGACCTCGTCGGCCTGGACACGCTCAAGCTGATCGCGGACAAAATGTTCGAGGAGTTCAAAGAACCGCAATACGGCCCGCCGCCGTTGCTGTTGCGCATGGTCGAGGCGGGCCGGCTGGGCAAAAAATCGGGCCAGGGTTTTTACGCGTACTAAACCCACGGGTCGAAGTAGCGAGCGGTGAACTGGTCCGATATCATCCTCGCGATCAACAAATGAGAGGTATCGGGCAGCCATGACCGAGTTGAGGCCGTATTACGAAGAGTCGCAATCGATCTACGACGTTTCAGACGAGTTCTTCGCGCTCTTCCTAGACCCTACGATGGGGTACACCTGCGCTTATTTCGAGCGCGACGATATGACCCTCGAGGAGGCGCAGAACGCCAAATTCGACCTCGCGCTGGGCAAGCTGAACCTCGAGCCCGGGATGACGTTGCTCGACATCGGCTGCGGCTGGGGCGGAGCACTGCAACGGGCGATCGAGAAGTACGACGTGAACGTCGTCGGCCTGACGCTGTCGGAAAACCAGGCCGACCACGTGCAGAAGATGTTCGATCGGCTGGACACGAACCGCACGGCGCGGGTGCTGCTGGAGGGCTGGGAGAAGTTCGACGAGCCGGTCGACCGCATCGTCTCGATCGGCGCCTTCGAGCACTTCGGCCGCCGCGT
>NZ_LZJG01000107.1:0-16684 GCF_001667785.1 Mycobacterium sp. E3247
CGAGGTCTCAGCGAAGCCCCGCGCGCGCGAGCGCGTCGTCGTCTCGGTCGATTCGCGGGCAGCCCGGTTGATCGGTGCGCTGGCCCTGCTCAGCGCCACCTGCTGGCTGGGCGAGATCCTCGCCCGCCACCATCACCAGCCGGCCTGGCACTACACCGATCGACTGGCGTGGTCGCTGACGGTCCTTGTCGCGGTGGCGTGGATCGCGCGCGGCATCTTCCTGGGCCGTCCCGTGACGGCGACGCACGCCGCCGCCGCGGGTTTCTTCGTGCTGGCAGGCCTGGGCCTGCACGTGCTGGCCTTCGACCTGCTCGGCGACGTGGTGATCGCCTGCTCCGGCATGGTGCTGATGTGGCCGACGTCGTCGCATCCGCGTCCGGAGGACCTGCCCCGGGCCTGGAATCTGATCCAGGCCACCACGGATGACCCGCTGGCGCCGTTCGCGATGCAGACCGGCAAGAGCTACCACTTCACTGCGGACGGCGGTGCGGCGCTGGCCTACCGGACACGCCTGGGCATCGCCGTGGTCGGCGGTGACCCGATCGGCGACGAGACCCGATTCCCCGAGCTGGTCGCCGACTTCGCGGCCATGTGCCACACCCACGGCTGGCGGATCGCGGTGGTGGGGTGCAGCGAGCGGCGGCTCGGCCTGTGGAGCGACTCCGCGGTGATCGGGCAGTCGTTGCGCGCCGTCCCGATCGGGCGCGACGTGGTCGTCGACGTCACCGGTTTCGACATGGTGGGACGCAAGTTCCGCAACCTGCGTCAGGCGGTGAAGCGCACGCACAATTGCGGCATCACCACCGAGATCGTCGGGGAACAGGAGCTCAACCCCGAGCAGCTGGCCGAGTTGACCGAGGTGGTGCGCGCGTCGAGCAAAGCGGCCCACACCGAGCGCGGATTCCACATGAACCTCGACGGCGTGCTGGAGGGCCGATTCCCCGGCATACAGCTGATCGTCGCCAGGGACGCCTCGGGCAAGGTGCAGGGCTTCCACCGGTACGCGACGGCCGGCGTCGGCAGCGACATCACCCTCGACGTGCCGTGGCGCCGGCGCGGGGCGCCCAATGGCATCGACGAGCGGCTCAGCGTCGACATGATCATGGCCGGCAAAGAAAATGGCGCGCAACGGCTTTCGCTCGCATTCGCGGCCTTCCCGGAAATCTTCGAAGAGAAGGATCGCACCCGCGTCCAGCGCGTGTTCTATCGGTTGATCCACGTCCTCGACCCGTTGATCGCGCTCGAGTCGCTGTACCGATACGTGCGCAAGTTTCACGCGCTGGACACCCGGCGCTACGCGCTGGTCTCGATGACGCAGATCGGCACGTTGCTGATCGTGTTGCTGTCGCTGGAATTCATGCCGCGCCGGCGACACCTCTGATCGCATCGATCCGGTACCGCTGTGAGGTCGCAAAACCGCCAGCTTCTCGCCGTGGTGAGCTGTTGAGTGGAGGGCGTGAGTTCTCAGATTGCCCTGGCAGCCGCATCGAAATTGCGCGATGAAGCCATGCGCGAATTCATTTCGAGTTTGTCGGGGTTGCAGGCCACGGCGCCCACCTGGTGTTCAGGTTGGAGCGCCCATGACCTCACCGCGCACGTGGCGGCCGCCGCAAAGGAACGAGCCGATCTCATCGACGAGCACCTGGCGGGTGAGCCGGCCAGGGCGACCCGCTCGTGGGAGGTGCGCGAGCCGCCATTCCGGGCGATGCCCGACGCGGCGCTTCGAGAACGGCTGGTAGACGAAGCGTTTCGCTTCGAGTCGGCCGTGGCGGCGCTCGACGAAAGCGACACGATCGTGTACACGGGGTGGACGATGAGCGCCGAGCGGCTTCGCATGCATAGTCATAGCGAGGTGGTGCTGCACCGGTGGGATCTCGTGGGTGACGACGACGTCAGCGTCCGCTTGCTCTCCGATGCCGCGATGGTGGGCCACGCGGTCGCGGTGTTCGACGCGGTGCCCGCGTTGGCGGAAGCGCAGCGCTGGCGTCGCACGGACCCGCGGGCGCAGCCGGTGGTGCTGCGCAGCGGTGGCCGCCCGGATGTTGTTGTGTCGCCGGGGGAGGGCCTATCCCAGCAGCCGACCGGCCGCGGAGTCGTGATAGAGCTGCGGCCCCACGAGCTGCCGCTTCTCTTGTGGGGACGCTGCCCCTCGAGGATGCGCGACCCGAACCTCAACGCCGAGTCGATAGCCGACGTGTTGCGGCGACTGAGCCGCGCCGGCGGCGCTGACTCAAATTCGTAGTTCGCGACAGCCAATGTCGTCGGGTAGGTGGTGGGTAGCCACCACCACGGTCCGGTCCGCGGGCATCAGCGCGGAACCGGGGCCCAGCAGGTCGCGCAGAATCGGTTCGGCGTCGACGGCGTCCAGGTGTTCGGTGGGCTCGTCGAGCAGCACGATCCGGGCGGGCGCGAGGACCGCCCGTGCCAGCAGCAGCCTCCTGCGCTGACCGCCCGAAAGGGCCTGCGCGCCACCGGTCAACACCGTCGACAGGCCGTCGGGCAAACCGGCGAGCCAGGCGCCGAGCCCGACCGCATCGAGCGCGACCTCCAGTTCGGCGTCCGCGCAGTCTCCGCGGGCGACCAGCAGGTTGTCCCGGACCGTGGTGGCGAAGACGTGCGCGTCCTCGGCGAAAAATCCGACCGCGCCGCGTAAGTCCTCTTCCCGGAAGTCCGTCACGTCGGTGCCGCCGAGGGTCACCCGTCCCTCCAGCGGGGACAGCAGCCCGGCCAGCGTCATCAACAGCGTGGTTTTGCCGGACCCGCTGGGACCGGTGACGGCCAGCCGGGCGCCCGGGAGCAGCTCCAGGGTGATGCGTTTCGAGTGGGCGGCTCCGGCGTGCCCGGCGTGGATGTCGGCGGCCAACACGGCCGCGGGTTTCGGCGGGGCCGCGGCCGATTCGGGCTGCTGCGGGCGGTCGCCCGCCGTGAGGTCGAGCAGCCGGCGCGCGGCGATGCGCGACCGCGTCAACTGGATGGCGGCGGCCGGTAGGGGGGTCATCGCCTCGAATGCGGACAGCGGCAACAACATCAGGACGGCCAGCGTGGTGGGTGCGACCGAGGGGGCCAGGCCGATGCCGGCGACCACCGCGCCCAGCACGCTCGCCCCGATCGCCGCTGTGGGCGCGGCTTCGGCCAGGGCGGCCGGCCTGGCGGCGGCGTCGAGCGCCGCCCCCCATGCGCGTTGGCGGCGTTGCGATTCGGCGATGACGCGGGGCAGCAGGCCGGCGACGCGGAGCTCGGGCGCGTGTTCCAGCGCGATCATCGCCGAGGTGTCGCGCTGGGAATGCTGCTGCCGCGCAAGGCTTTCCTGGCTCGCCGCGGCCTTGCCCGCGAGTCGCGGAGCGGCGAAGCCCGCGACCAGCAGGCTGATCGCCAACACCACAGCGGCCGGTAGCGAGATGGCCGCGATCACCGCGGTTGCCGCCACGGCCAGTACCACCGCGACGCCGATCGGCACCACGGCACGCACCAGCACGTTGGCCAGTTCTTCGACGTCGGAGCCCACTCGGGTGACGAGCTCGCCGCTGTGCAGACGAACGGCGGCCGCCGCGGGCCCCTGGGCCAGCCGCTGGTAGATCCCCGCCCGGGCGGTGCCCGCCGCGCGCAGCGCGGTGTCGTGGGTGACCAGCCGCTCGCAGTAGTGCAACACGCCCCGCGAAATCGCGAACGCGCGCACCGCGACGGCCGCGACCGACAGGTCGACCACCGGCGGCATCTGCCAGGCCCGCGTGATGAGCCACGCCGAGACGCCGGCCAGCGCCAGCGCGCTGCCCAGTGACAGCACACCCAGCGCGATCGCCCCCACGATGCGGAGGAGCCGGGGCCGCAGCAGCGGCGCGGCCGCCAACAGCGGATCAGACCGGGGCATAACGCACCCCACTGTCGGCGACCACTTCGACCATCCGGTCGCCGATGGCCAGAACCGGTTCACGGTGACCGACGACCACGACGGTCGCGCCGGCCCGGGCGCGCTCCACGATCGCCCGCAACACGCGTTGCTCGGCCCGGGCGTCCAGGTGGGCGGTGGGCTCGTCGAGCAACAGCACTGCCGCCGACGATCCGAGTGCGCGGGCGAGCCCGAGCCGTTGCCGCTGTCCCAGGGACAGGCCGACGCCGCCCCGGCCGAGCACGGTGTCCAGCCCGTCGGGCAGGTCACCCAGGACCGCGTCGAAACCGGACGCCGCGCAAGCCGTCTCAAGGTCGTCGAGATTGCCGAACAGCACCAGGTTGTCCCGGACGGTGCCCGGAACCAGTGCGGGGCGCTGCGGAAGCCAGGACAGCTGCCGCCACCACGCGCCGGGCTCGAGGTCGGCGACGTCGACTCCGGCCACGGTCACGCGGCCGCCCGTCGGCGCGGTGACCCCGGTGATCGCCTGCAGGGTTGTGCTCTTGCCCGCGCCGTTGCGCCCGGTCAGCACCGTCACCGAGCCGGGTGCGATGACCGCGGTGAGGTCGTGGGGCGCATGGCCGTCACGGCCGGCGACGCTGAGCCCGTCGAGACGGATCTCCGCGCCTCGGGCGGTGACAGCCCGGCCCTGGGCCCGCGGGGGAGCCGGCTCGCCGATGAGGGCGAAGGCCTTGTCGGCGGCGGTCCTTCCGTCCTGCGCGGCATGGAATTCCACACCGATCCGGCGCAGCGGCCAGTAGACGTCCGGTGCCAGCAACAGCACCGTGAGGCCCGTCGCCAACGTCATCTCGCCGAACACCAGGCGGAACCCGATCCCCACCGCGATCAGCGCCACGCCCAGCGTCGCCAGCAGTTCCAGCACCAGCGCCGACAGGAAGGCGATCCGCAGTGTCGCCATCGCCGAGCGGCGATGCGCGGCGGCCAGTTCGGCGATGCGCCGTTCCGGGCCCCGGACGCGTCCCAGCGCCCGCAGCGTGGGGATGCCGGCGATGAGGTCGAGCAGCCGCCCCTGCAGCGTCGTCATGGCGGCCAGGGCGGCCGCGGACCGGTCGGCGGTGGCCAGGCCGATGAGCACCATGAAGATCGGTATGAGCGGCAGCGTGATGGCCACGATCACCGTGGACCTCAGGTCGTAGAACGCGATGACGGCGACGGTCGCCGGGGTCAGGATTGCGGCGAGCAACAACGTGGGGAGGTAGCCGGTGAAGTAGGGACGCAGGCCGTCGAGACCTCGGGTGACCACCACCGCGGCCTCGTCGCGTTGGGCGGCGAGCTCACCGGGCTGCCGGGCCGTCACCGCGGTCAGCACCTGACCGGACAGCTCGGCGATGACCGCGCTCGCGCCCCGTTGGCCCAGGCGGCCCTGAAGCCACTGCACCAGCGTGCGAACGGTCCACAGCGCCAACAGGATCGACAGCGGCCCGAGCCAGGCCCGCAGGCCGTGCGCCGCATGGTCGCGCACGGCGCGGGCGACCACGCCCGCCAGCACGACCGCCGAGCCGATCGCGCAGCCGGAGATCACCACTCCGCAGCAGACCGTTGCGCCCAGGTAGCGCCGCAACGCGCTCGATGCCCGCCACAGTCGCGGGTCCAGGGGCCCCCGCGCTCTCGATCTTGATCCGGGCGGCGAGTTCGTTGCGGTCAGGACACGTGCCTCGTCAGGCCGATCGACGGCGGTATCCGGTCCGCCGAGATCCGTTGCCGGAACACCCAATACGTCCAGGCCTGGTACACCACCGTCAACGGCGCCATGAACGCGGTGACCCACGTCATGACCTTGAGGGTGTAGGGCGTCGACGAGGCGTTGTGGATCGTCAGGCTCCAGTGCGGGTTCAGCGTCGAGGGCACCAGGTTGGGGTAGAGCGCGCCGAACAGCAGGATCACCACCGACCCGACGACGATCGCCGTGCACGTGAACGCCCAGCCGTCGGAGACGCGCCGCCACACCAGCAGCACGGCCGCCAGCTGCGCCACCACCGCGACCGCGAGCACCAGCCAGGTCCAGTCCTTGCCGTGGGCCAGTTGTGTCCAGATGCCAAAGCCCGCAACCAGTCCGGTCACCGGAAGCGACAGCCACACCGCCAGCCGGTGGGCGTCGTCACGGATGGCGCCGGAGGTCTTCAGGGAGATGAAGACCGCACCGTAAAGCAGGAACAGCCCGGCGGTGGCCAGGCCGCCCAGCAGCGTGTAGGGATTGAGCACGTCGGCGATCGACAGGTCGATCTTGCCAGCGCCGTCCACGGGGAGTCCGCGAACCAGGATCGCGAACGCCACACCCCACAACACGGCGGGCAGCCAGGAACCGGCGGCGATGCCGAAATCCGCCCAGCCCCGCCATTTTGTGTCGTCGACCTTCCCGCGCCACTCGATGGCCACGGCGCGCAGGATCATCCCGAACAGGATGGCCAGCAGCGGCAGGTACAGCGTGGAGAACACCGTGGCGTACCAGCCGGGAAAGGCGGCGAACATGGCGGCGCCGCCCACGATCAGCCACACCTCGTTGCCGTCCCAGATGGGGCCGATGGTGTTCAGCGCCGTTCGCCGGATGGGCTCGGCCTCACCGATGCCGACGCGGGCGAGCGGTTCCATCAGCATGCCGACGCCGAAGTCGAAGCCTTCCAGGACGAAGAAACCGAGGAACAGCAATCCGATGATGCAGAACCACAACTCCTGCAGTCCCATCGGTCAGCTCCTTTCTAGTTCGTGAGCCGGCGCCTAGTAGGCGAACGAAAGCGGCGCCACCTCGTCCTCGCCGGGTGCGGGCGGCGGAGCCGGTTCGGCGTCGTGTTCCCGCGGCCCTTCGGTGACATACCGCTTGAGCAGCCAGAACCAGATGACCGCCAGCACCGCATACACGAGGGTGAACGTCACCAGGGAGGTGATGACCATGCCGGGCGCATGCTGCGAGACGGCCTCATGGACGGTGAACCGAACCTGTTGGTCGCCGGTGGGATTGGGCGCGACGATCCAGGGTTGCCGCCCCATCTCGGTGAACACCCACCCGGAGATGTTCGCCAGGAACGGCGTGGGAATCGTCAGCAGCGCCAGCCAGGAGAACCATCGTTGGCCGGGCACCCGCCCGCCGCGGGTGAGCCACAGCGCCGCGAGCGCGAACAAGACCGGAACGGCGAGGAACCCGATCATGGCGCGGAACGACCAGTAGGTCACGAACAGGTTGGGCCGGTAGTCGTTCGGGCCGAACCGATACTCGAAGTCCTGCTGGATGTTGCGCACGCCCTGCAACGTGACGTCGCTGGTGCGGCCCTCGGCGAGGAACGGCAGCACGTAGGGGACCTCGATCACGCGGGTGATGCTGTCGCAGTTGTTGTGCGTGCCCACGGTCAGAATCGAGAAGTCGGGATCGGTTTGGGTGCTGCACAACGATTCCGCGGAAGCCATCTTCATCGGTTGCTGAACGAACATCAGCTTGCCCTGGCGGTCGCCGGTGAAGAACAGGCCGACGGCCGCGAGCAGCACCACCCAGCAGCCCAGGATGGCCGCCGGGCGAAACATGGTGCGGGCATCCGATTCACCGGCGGGGGTGGCGGTCTCCGGGCGGCGGGAACGGACCAGAAACCACGCGCTGACGGCGGCGACGAACGTCGCAGCGGTCAGCAACGCGCCGCTGACGGTGTGGGTAAACGCCCACCGCGCAGTATTGTTGCCCAGCAGCGCGCCAATGCTGTCCAGCTCGGCGCGGTGCGTAACCGGGTTGTAGTGCGCGCCGACCGGGTGCTGCATGAACGAGTTCGCCACGATGATGAAGAACGCGGACATGTTGACACCGATTGCGACGATCCAGATGCAGGCCAGGTGGATCAGCTTCGGCAGCCGATCCCAGCCGAAGATCCACAGCCCGATGAAGGTGGACTCGAAGAAGAAGGCGAACAAGCCTTCCATGGCCAGCGGCGCGCCGAAGATGTCGCCGACAAACCGCGAATACTCGCTCCAGTTCATGCCGAACTGGAATTCCTGGACGATCCCCGTCGCCACGCCGATGGCGAAGTTGATCAAGAACAGCTTGCCGAAGAACTTGGTGAGGCGATACCACGCGGTGTTGCCCGTGGCGACCCACACCGTCTGCATGACGGCGAGCAGGGGCGCCAAACCGATGGTGAGCGGCACGAAGATGAAGTGGTAGACGGTAGTGATACCGAACTGCCACCGAGAAATATCGACGACATTCATCTGTCACTCCCAGGACTGCGTGGCCGTACGCACGGCTACTACGCAGTGTAGTAGAAGGGTCGGGGCGGCGCGACCAAGGGGCGTCAGCCGGTCAGGGCCTTGGAGGCTTTCCGGATGCTGAACGACGACACGATCTCGAAGATGCCGAGGACCACGAACCAGACCCCGACCACGAGCGCCAGCGTCACAATGGATTCCAGCGGCGACGCGAGGACGACGATGCCGGCCAGCAGGCTGATGATGCCGATGAAGATGGCCCATCCCCGACCCGGCAGAAGCGGATCCTGGATGGCCGAAATCGTCGTGCCCACGCCGCGAAAGATGAATCCGATCCCAATCCAGATGGCCAGCAACAGGATTGCGTAACCCTGACCGAAATGGCGAAACGCCAACAACGCCAGGATGAGTGACGCGGCGCCGCTGATGAACAACAGGATCCGGCTTCCCGCCGAGACATGCAGGCTGAAAGCGAAGAACACCTGTGCGGCGCCGGTGATCAACAGGTAAACGCCGAATGCGACCGCGGCGACCACGATGGAGATTCCGGGCCACGCCAGCACCAGCACGCCGAGGGCGAGCGACAGGATTCCCGATAGCAGGGTCGATTTCCACAGATGCGGCAACAAACTTGGAGCGGGCAGAGATCCAGGTGTGGTTTGCATGGCCGCAGTGTGACACAAACGCCGCCCCCGGTATAGGGCACTTCGGGCTACACGTGGGCCGTACGCGAATCCTCGGCCAGCAGATCGGCCGACTCGTCGGTCGCCTTGCGACCGATCAGGTACCAGGTGCGCATCAGGCCTTTGCCTTTGACGTCGATGTGGCCGCGCTCCTGCAGCACGAATTCGTCCTTGAGGCGCTCGTACATGGCCTCGGGCACCTGAATTCGGCCCACCGAGTCGGTGGATTCCATCCGGGACGCGACGTTGACCGCGTCGCCCCACACGTCGTAGAAGAAGCGCCGCGAACCCACGACACCGGCAACCACCGGCCCGCACGCCATGCCCACCCGCAGCGGGACCGCATTGCCGTGCGGATCCTTCAGCCGGGCCGCGACATTGGCCATGTCGAGCGCGAAGTCCGCCAGGGCCTGCGCATGGTCCGGTCGGGCCCGCGGGACCCCGCTGACCACCATGTAGGAGTCGCCGCTGACTTTGATCTTCTCCAGGCCGTGCTTGTCCACCAGGGCGTCGAAGGCGCTGTAGAGCCGGTCGAGGAAGCGCACGAGGTCGGCCGGCGCCGCGCCGCTGGCCCGCTCGGTGAACCCGACGATATCGGCGAACAGCACGGAGGCGACGTCGAACTTGTCGGCGATGATGCCGCGGTCCGGCTCCTTGAGCCGCTCGGCGATGCTGGCGGGCAACATGTTTGCCAGCAGCGCCTCCGAGCGCTCGTACTGCGATTCCATCACGGCCTCGGCGCGTGCGGTGTCGCGAAGGGCGAACCACACCGTCACGACCACCATCACGACGCTGGAGACCGCGGTCACGATGAAACCGGTCGACTGGACCCAGGCCGGCTGCAGCCCGGTGTCGCGGGGGACCAGGAACTCGACGGCGACGATCAGGCCGGCGGCGACAGCGGCCAGCGCCGAGGCCAAGATGATGTGTTCGATTCCGAGCAACAGCACGACGATGCAGGCGCCCACCAGGAAGAAGAACTGAGCTCCCGACCCGGTGCCGACGTCCACGCAGCTGGCGAAGACGGACACGTAGGCCGCGCCCAGAAAGGTGAGCGGCGCGACCAGTTCGCCGAAGCGCTGCAGCCACGGGACCATCGCGAAGACCATCGCGCCGATGACGTTGATCGAACTCACCTGCCACAACCAGGCCCCGCTGAGAATCTGCACCAGCACGAAGCTCGCGCTCACCGTCACGGCGAGCCATGAGGTGATGGTGAGGATTCTGGCGCGGCGCGCGGCGCTCGCGGCGTAATGCTGGTTGCGGTCGCGCGTCTGCGCCCGCACCGCGGCTACGCAGTCCGGGCTTCTCGACGAGCCGTCCGACACGGGTGGGGCGCCGCACTTCCTAGCCGCCACATTCAAAGCGTAATCGTTGAGCTCGGGTTTGTCGGCTCTTGGCGGGGCGAATTGCGATCGAGGCCGCACCGGAATGCCTTCTCGGTGGCCGCCGTCACCGGCCCGCGGAAATTGTAAGAAAAATTTTGACTTAAGGGGTTTACAAAATTTTCCAGCGTGTTATTAAACATATGTCGGGCTGTGATCTGGATCATGTGTCCCTCTAATGCGGGAGTGCGGTGTGGCGAGTCTGGGCAGCAGGATCGGGATCGCGCTGATGTTGGCGTGCACCGCGGTGGCGACGCCCGCCTGCGGAGTGGGGTGTGGCGCGGGCGCGCTGCTGCGGGTCGCCACCGACTCGATGCAGAACGATCCGATGCAGGTCAACGTCGTGCATTCAGAAGAACAGGTGTGCATCAGCCATTAGCCCGAGAGCGCAAAACCAGCCGGGGCCAGGCCCGCGATAGGTTCCCGAGTGCTGCCCGCGCGAGGGCCGACGCGGGTGCTGGATGGGCCGTGGCGACGTCTGCCGACGCGACGGGCCCATCGCTCATTTCGTTTAGCAGCCGATCACGTTAAAATGAAATGAATTCAACCGCAGCCGTGCGCTTCTGTTAATAACAATACCTACCGCTGAGCGCCAAGTATTTGAAATTGACGAATTCATACTTTTGGAATGTACTTTACGGGATTTCCAAACTCGGGACTCGGGGCGGGCGACAGAACCGCCGCTTCAGTACCGGACATCGTCGTGCAGCCCTCGACCAGTTTGTCGGATTCGCCCCCGGTGCGTCGCGACGAGCGGTTGTTTGCCGGGCTGCCCGCGGTGCCCTCGGTGGGATTCGAACCCACACTGGACGGGTTTTGAGTCCGTTTCCTCTGCCAGTTGGGATACGAGGGCTTGATTCTGCTCGAGTCCGGCCTCCTACCTTAGAGGCAGCCTCCCACCATAGAGGATTTGGCGCGGCCGCCCGTCTGACCGCCCCCGAGGTCGCTGGTCTGACGCGTTCACGACACAATGTCGGTCATGACAGGCCCCACGACCGACACCGACGCCGCTGTGCCGCGCCGGGTCCTGATCGCGGAAGACGAAGCGCTGATCCGAATGGACCTCGCAGAGATGCTGCGAGAGGAGGGTTACGAGATCGTCGGGGAGGCCGGCGACGGACAGGAAGCCGTCGAGCTGGCCGAACGCCACCAGCCCGACCTGGTGATCATGGACGTGAAGATGCCCCGCCGCGACGGGATCGACGCCGCGTCGGAGATCGCCAGCAAGCGCATCGCACCCATCGTCGTCCTGACCGCCTTCAGCCAGCGCGACCTGGTGGAGCGCGCGCGCGACGCCGGGGCGATGGCCTACCTGGTGAAGCCCTTCACGATCAGCGACCTGATCCCGGCCATCGAGCTGGCCGTCAGCCGCTTCGCTGAGATCACCGAGCTGGAGCGGGAGGTGGCGACGCTCTCCGACCGGCTGGAGACGCGCAAGCTCGTCGAACGCGCCAAGGGCCTGCTGCAGACCAAACAGGGCATGACCGAGCCCGAAGCGTTCAAGTGGATTCAGCGCGCTGCCATGGACCGGCGGACCACGATGAAGCGGGTCGCCGAAGTCGTCCTGGAAACCCTCGGCGCCGAAGAGGAGTAGGCGCTCAGCCGTCGGGTGTGCGCTCAGGGCTTTGAGTGTGCACTGAGGGTGGCGACACGCCGGGCGAGGCCGCCGTGGCCGCACACTCGATGAACGAGAGCGTCAGCGCGCCACGATCACCGACGAGCCGTGCCCGAACAGTCCCTGGTTGGCCGTGACGCCGACCGTGGCGTTCTCCACCTGGCGGCCGGTCGCCCGGCCGCGCAGCTGCCAGGTCAGCTCGCAGACCTGGGCGATGGCCTGCGCGGGGATGGCCTCGCCGAAGCAGGCCAGACCGCCGGACGGGTTGACCGGCACCCTGCCACCGATGGTCGTCGCGCCGCTGCGCAGCAGCGCCTCCGCCTCACCCCTCGGGCACAGGCCCAGGTGCTCGTACCAGTCGAGCTCGAGCGCGGTGGACAGGTCGTAGACCTCAGCCAGGCTGACGTCCTCGGGCCCGATGCCCGCCTCGGCATAGGCAGCATCCAGGATCTGATCCTTGAACACCCGCTCCGGTGCGGGCACCGCGGCGGTGGAATCCGTTGCGATGTCAGGTAATTCGGGCAGGTGCTGCGGGTAGCGCGGGGTGACCGTGCTGACCGCGCGCACCGACGGGACACCGTCGAGTGAGCCGAGGTGCTTGCGGGCGAACTCGGCGCTGGCGACGATCAGGGCCGCCGCGCCGTCGGAGGTGGCGCAGATGTCGAGCTGTCGCAGCGGGTCGGCCACCACCGGGCTGGCGAACACGTCGTCGACCGAGGCCTCCTTGCGGTAGCGCGCATTCGGGTTCTGCAGGCCGTGCCGCGAGTTCTTCACCTTCACCTGGGCGAAGTCCTCGGATGTCGCGCCGTACAGGTCCATCCGGCGGCGCGCCAGCAGCGCGAAGTACACCGGGTTCATCGCGCCGATCAAGTGGAAGCGCTGCCAGTCGGGATCGTTCTTGCGTTCCCCGCCGACGGGGGCGAACGCGCCCTTGGGGGTGGTGTCGGCGCCGATCACCAGCGCGACGTCGCAGAAGCCGGCCAGGATCTGCGCCCGCGCGCTCTGCAGCGCCTGGGAGCCGCTGGCGCACGCGGCGTAGCTCGAGCTCACCGGCACGCCGTTCCAGCCCAGCTTCTGGGCGAACGTCGACCCGGCGATGAAGCCCGGGTAGCCGTTGCGGATCGTGTCCGCGCCGGCGACCAATTGGATTTGTGTCCAGTCCAGGCCGGCCTCGGCCAGCGCGGCGCGCGCCGCGACCACCCCGTATTCGGTGAAGTCGCGACCCCACTTGCCCCACGGGTGCATGCCGGCGCCCAGGATGTACAGCGGTTCGGGCATCAGGCGATCCTCCACGCATAGACGAGGCGCTGCACACCTTCGTCGTCGGTGAACAGCGGCATCGTGGTCAACTCCATCTCCATGCCGACCTTCAGATCCTCGGCCAGCGTCCCCTCGACCACCTTGCCCAGCACGATCAGCCCTTCGGCGGCCAGCTCGACCGCGGCGATGGCGAATGGCTCGAACGGATCCGGGGCCGGGTAGGGCGGGGGCGGCGGGTACCGGTTCTCGGTGTAGCTCCACAGCGTTCCCCGGGTCGACAACGCGACGGGCTCGAGTGTGTCGCTGGCGCAGGCGGGGTTGGGGCAGTTGTTCTCGCGCGGCGGGAAGACATAGGTGCCGCACTCGGGGCACTTGCCGCCGATCAGATGCGGGTTGCCTGCTTCATCGGTGGCGAACCATCCGTCGATCGCGGGTTCTTGGCTGGTGACCTTTGGCACTCGGCCAGACTACCCAGCCGCAATGCAAAACTGAAACGTGTTGCAGTTCTGGCCCCGGGGTGGTCGGGGACGCGTGCCGCGTCGTACCGGGTGCCTAGAGTGTGAGCCGTGAGCACCATCGCCGAGGAGCAGACGAAGCCGACGCTGATGCTGCTGGACGGCAATTCGCTGGCCTTCCGCGCGTTCTACGCCCTGCCCGCCGAGAACTTCAAGACCCGGGGCGGCCTGACCACCAACGCCGTGTACGGCTTCACCGCGATGCTGATCAACCTGCTGCGCGACGAGGCGCCCACGCACGTGGCCGCCGCGTTCGACGTGTCGCGGCAGACCTTCCGCTCCGAGCGGTACCCGGAGTACAAGGCGAACCGATCGTCGACGCCCGACGAGTTTCACGGCCAGATCGACATCACCAAGGAAGTGCTGAACGCGCTGGGCATCACGGTGCTCGCCGAGCCCGGCTTCGAGGCCGACGACCTGATCGCGACGCTGGCCACCCAGGCCGAGAACGCGGGGTTCCGCGTCCTGGTGGTCACCGGGGACCGGGACTCCCTGCAATTGGTGAGCGACGACGTGACGGTGCTGTATCCGCGCAAGGGCGTCAGCGAGCTCACCCGGTTCACGCCCGAGGCCGTCGTCGAGAAGTACGGGCTGACCCCCACGCAGTACCCCGACTTCGCCGCCCTGCGTGGCGATCCCAGCGACAACCTGCCCGGCATCCCCGGCGTGGGGGAGAAGACCGCGTCGAAATGGATCGCCGAATACGGCTCGCTGCAAGGCCTGGTGGACAACGTCGACTCGGTGCGCGGGAAGGTCGGGGACGCGCTGCGGGCCAACCTCGCCAGCGTGATCCGCAACCGCGAGCTGACCGACCTCGTCAAGGACGTGCCGCTGGCGCAGACCCCGGACACGCTGCGCATGCAGCCGTGGGATCGCGACCACATCCACCGGCTCTTCGACGACCTCGAGTTCCGGGTGCTGCGCGACCGGTTGTTCGACACGCTGGCCGTGGTGGAGCCCGAGGTCGACGCGGGTTTCGACGTGCGCGGCGGTGCACTGCAGCCCGGCGAGCTGGCCGTCTGGCTGGCCGGGCACAGCTCGGGCAAGCGCTTCGGCCTGGCCGTCGTCGGCACCCACCTGGCGTACGACGCCGACGCCACCGCGCTGGCCATCGTGTCCGCCGACGGTGAGGGCCGCTACATCGACACCTCGGCGCTCGAGCCCGACGACGAGGCGGCGCTGGCGTCCTGGCTGGCCGACCCCGGTCCGCCCAAGGCGCTGCACGAAGCCAAGCTGGCCATGCACGATCTCGCCGGCCGGGGATGGACGCTGGCCGGCGTCACCTCCGACACCGCGCTGGCCGCCTACCTGGTGCGCCCCGGGCAGCGCAGTTTCTCCCTCGAGGACCTCTCCCTGCGCTACCTACGGCGGGAGCTGCGCGCGGAAACAACTGAACAGCAACAACTTTCGCTTCTCGACGATACCGACGGCACGGACGACCAGGCGGTGCAGACGCTGATCCTGCGGGCCGTGGCGGTGCTCGACCTCGCCGACGCGCTCGACGAGGAGCTGGCCCGCATCAACTCCACATCGCTGCTGGGGGGCATGGAGTTGCCGGTGCAGCGGGTGCTGGCCGGGATGGAACACACCGGTATCGCAGTCGATTTGGGTCTGCTCGGGGAGCTGCAGAGCGAGTTCGCCCAGCAGATCCGCGATGCGGCCGAGGCGGCCTACGCGGTGATCGGCAAGCAGATCAACCTGGGGTCGCCGAAGCAGTTGCAGGCGGTGCTGTTCGACGAGCTGGAGATGCCGAAGACCAAGCGCACCAAGACCGGTTACACCACCGACGCGGACGCCTTGCAGTCGCTGTTCGACAAGACCGGCCACCCGTTCCTGCAGCACCTGCTCACCCACCGCGACGTCACCCGGCTCAAGGTCACCGTGGACGGGCTGCTGGCCTCGGTGGCCTCCGACGGGCGCATCCACACCACGTTCAACCAGACCATCGCGGCGACGGGCCGGCTGTCCTCGACCGAACCGAACCTGCAGAACATCCCGATCCGCACCGAGGCCGGCCGGCGGATCCGCGACGCGTTCGTGGTCGGCGACGGCTACAGCGAGCTGATGACGGCCGACTACAGCCAGATCGAGATGCGGATCATGGCGCACCTGTCCCGGGACGAGGGGCTCATCGAGGCCTTCAACACGGGGGAGGACCTGCATTCGTTCGTCGCGTCGCGGGCGTTCGGCGTGCCCATCGAGGAGGTCACCGCCGAGCTGCGCCGGCGGGTCAAGGCGATGTCGTACGGGCTGGCGTACGGGCTGAGCGCCTACGGCCTGTCGCAACAGCTGAAGATCTCCACCGAAGAGGCGAAGGAACAGATGGAGGCCTACTTCGCCCGGTTCGGCGGGGTGCGCGACTACCTGATGAACGTCGTGGACCAGGCGCGCAAGGACGGCTACACCTCGACGGTGCTGGGCCGCCGCCGTTACCTTCCCGAGCTGGACAGCAGCAACCGCCAGGTGCGGGAGGCCGCCGAGCGGGCGGCGCTCAACGCCCCCATCCAGGGCAGCGCCGCCGACATCATCAAGGTGGCGATGATCGAGGTCGACAAGGCGATCAAGGAGGCGGGGCTGAAATCCCGCATGCTGCTGCAGGTCCACGACGAGCTCCTGTTCGAGGTCGCACCCGGCGAACGCGACCAACTCGAGGCCCTGGCCCGCGAGAAGATGGGCGGCGCCTACCCGCTCGACGTCCCGCTGGAGGTTTCGGTGGGGTACGGCCGCTCATGGGACGCCGCCGCGCACTAGCCGCGGGAATCTCCCTAGGCAGCGCATTTACCGGCGCGTCGGCGCCCGGGTGTGATTTCATGGTGAAAAAATTTGGCCCGAATTCGCACTGGCGTCACTTTCACCGTGGCCGACCGCCCGGTATGGCGCAGGTGACGCGCCGCCCGGGTTTGGCCAGCGTGTACGCAGTCGAGTAACCTCAATAGGTAAATCCCAGTTTTGTCCCTACGACCCAACCTGTCCGGAGCAACCCACCACATGCCGAGTCCCACCGTCACCTCGCCCCAAGTAGCCGTCAACGACATCGGCTCCAGCGAGGACTTTCTTGCCGCAATAGACAAAACGATCAAGTACTTCAACGATGGCGACATCGTCGAGGGGACGATCGTCAAAGTGGACCGGGA
>NZ_LZJG01000108.1:0-1625 GCF_001667785.1 Mycobacterium sp. E3247
CTGCGCGACGCGACCAGGGTGGGGTTGACGATCACCGCGGACGCGTTGGCCGGCACCTTGTACTTGTTCTCGTAGTGAAACGTCACCTTCATCTTGTCGCCGGCCGGTTCGATCTTGTCGACGGCACCCACCCGGACGCCCATGATCTGGACCTTGTCCCCGGAATAGAGCGCGTTCGCCGTCGGGAGGTAGGCGACCACGGTGTTGGTGGTCAACCTCTGGTAGAGCCGCAAGCCCACGAACCCGGCGACCACGGCCAGCAGCACCACCAGCGCCCCGATCACCGTCCGGGGCCGCAGGTGGCGGAGGGGGAAGACGTTGCTCAATTCTGGCTACCTCCCGTGATGCCGCTGCCTCCCGTGCCGCCCGGGTTGATGAACGGTGCGGGCAACTGCTGCCCAGGTCCCGGCGGCGCCGGCGGCCCGGGGGGCAAGCCGGGCGCGAAGGTCGACGGCGGCGGGGTGGGGCCGGCGGGTTGCAGGTTCTCGGTGCGTGCGCCGGGTGGTGCTTGGACGGGCAGCGGCACCGGCGTGCCCGGGACGTCCGGTGGCGGGTCGCCCGGCCGCCCGGCGATCGGGATTCCCGGGGTCGGGGGCAACCCGTTGGGGTTCGGCGGCGAAGCCGCGACGTCGATCGGGGCGGGGAAACTGCCGCCGAAGGGGCCGACGTCCACACCCGCGCAGGGCAGTGGATTCCCGGGTCGCGGAAGCGCGTCGGCCGGAGGGGTGTACGAGCACGCGGTTCCGGGCGGGACGGCCGGTCCCGGATGATCCGGGGTGCCTTCCAGCACCGGCGGCGCGGGCGGCGGGGCCCCGTTGGGGAACCGGGTGCCGTTGGGGTCGGGCCAGCGGAACGCGGGGAGCCCGGCACTGCGCCAGAAGTCCTCCGGATCGATGCCGCGCTTCTTGAAGGCGGCGTCGACGAACGGCTGCAAGATCCAATACGGCAGCAGGTTGGACAGGACGATCTTGAAGTACGGTCCCGACGCGACGGATTCCCCCAGCGAGGCGGCGAATTGGCTGACATACGTGAGGGTCTGGGCCAGGTCGTCTTTGCGCGCCACCAGCACATCGCTGATGGCACGCAACTGCTCGAGCACGGGATTGAGGTTCGGATTGTCGTTGATGAACCCCTGCACCTCGGCCGAGAACGCGGCGATGTTCTGCAGCAGGGCGCCGATGGCGCGGCCACGTTCGTTGAACGCGGCCAGCAGCGTCTTGGTGTTGACCAACAACCGGTTGATCTGTTCGCTGCGGTCACCGAGCACGCTGGCCACCTGGTGGGCCTGAGCGAGCAGGTGCTTGATCTGTTCGTCGCGCTTACCGATGGTGTCGGAGAATCTCGTCAGGCCGTCGAGTGCGGCACTCAGGTGCGGGTAGGTCTGGTTGACGGTCTGCGACAAGACGTTCAGCGACTGCTTGACGGTGTCGATGTCCCAGCCGGTGGCGGCCTTGGTGATGTCGAAGTTCGCGTCGTAGAGCTGATAGGGGGTGGTGCTCTGGCCCAGTGGCAACACGTCCCCGGGCCGCAACGTCCGGGTTCCCCGCGGCTCGATCTCGAGCACCTTCTTCCCGAGGATGGTGTCCGTCTTGATCGCGAGCCGGCTCTCGGTGCCGATGGTGTTG
>NZ_LZJG01000109.1:0-1725 GCF_001667785.1 Mycobacterium sp. E3247
AGGTGTGCAAGCACCGCAACTACATCACCAAGAAGAACCGCCGCAACGACCCGGACCGCATGGAGCTGAAGAAGTTCTGCCCGAACTGCGGCAAGCACCAGGCGCACCGAGAGACGCGCTAGCCGCGTCACGAGAGCGACTAGGTAGATTTCAGCCGTGCCGTTATCCGAAAGCATCGTCGGGATGCACTACCGCTACCCCGACCATTACGTCGTGGAGCGGGAGAAGATCCGCGAGCACGCCGTCGCCGTGCAGAACGACGACGCCGCGTTCCTCGAGGAGAAGGCCGCGGCCGAGCTGGGCTACGGCGGCCTGCTCGCGCCGCTGACGTTCATCTGCGTTTTCGGGTACAAGGCGCAGACGGCCTTCTTCGAACACGCGAATGTCGCCGTCAAGGACGCGCAGATCGTTCAGGTCGACCAGGTTCTGAAGTTCTATGCCCCGATCGTGGCCGGCGACAAGCTGTACTGCGACGTCTACGTGGATTCGGTGCGGGTGTCGCACGGCACCCAGATCATCGTGACCAAGAACGTCGTCACCAACGAAGCCGGTGACGTCGTGCAGGAGACCTACACGACCTTGGCGGGCCGTGCCGGTGATGATGGAGAAGAGGGATTTTCTGATGCCACTGCGTGAGTTCAGCTCGGTGAAGGTGGGCGACCAGCTCCCCGAGCGGACCTACCCGCTGACCCGTCAGGATCTGGTGAACTACGCGGGCGTCTCGGGCGACCTGAACCCGATCCACTGGGACGACGAGATGGCCAAGGTCGTCGGGCTGGACACCGCGATCGCGCACGGCATGCTGACCATGGGCATCGGCGGCGGGTATGTCACCGCGTGGATCGGTGACCCCGGCGCGGTCACCGAGTACAACGTGCGGTTCACCGCGGTGGTGCCGGTGCCCAACGACGGCAAGGGCGCCGAGCTCGTCTTCAACGGGCGGGTGAAGTCGGTCGACCCGGAGACCAAGTCGATCACCATCGCGTTGACGGCCACCACCGGCGGCAAGAAGATCTTCGGCAGGGCGATCGCGTCCGCAACCCTCGCCTAGGCCATGGCGCTCAAAACAGACATCAGGGGAATGATCTGGCGCTACCCGGACTACTTCGTCGTGGGGCGCGAGCAACTCCGCCAGTTCGCTTTGGCCGTCAAGGACCGCCACCCGGCCCACTACGACGAGGACGCGGCCGCCGAACTCGGCCACGAGGCGATCCTCGCCCCGCTGACGTTCGCGACCATCTTCGCCAAGCTGGTGCAGCTGGATTTCTTCCGGCACGTGGACATCGGCATGGAAACGCTGGTGATCGTCCAGGTCGACCAGCGGTTCGTGTTCGCCAAGCCGATCAAGGCCGGCGACAAGCTGTGGGCCCGGATGGACATCCTGTCGGTCGACGAACGGTTCGGCGCCGACATCGTCGTCACCAAGAACATCTGCACCAACGACGACGGTGAGCTGGTTCTGGAGGCGTACACCACGCTCATGAGCCAGTACGCCGACCAGTCGGAGAACCTGCGATGGGACCCGGAGTCCGGCCAGGTCGTCAGGACGGCGTAATCGGATTTCCTGGGTTTGAGGGGAATCGAGTACACTCGGACGTCGGGGTTTTCCCAGCATCAGCGCGCTTTCCGTGAGTCGAAAGAACGGGGAGCGCGCGTGTCATGTGAGCCCCGGTAGGTAAGCGCAGGTTGGCCTGCCAACCGCGAAGGGGCGTAGCTCAACTGGCA
>NZ_LZJG01000110.1:0-5149 GCF_001667785.1 Mycobacterium sp. E3247
GCCAAAGTGGGCAAGGACATTTCGTGCAACCTCGGTTCGTTGAACATCGCCAAGGCGATGGACTCGCCGGACTTCGCGCAGACCATCGAGGTGGCCATCCGCGCGCTGACCGCGGTGAGCGACCAGACGCACATCACGTCGGTGCCTTCAATCGAGCAGGGCAACAACGAATCCCACGCGATCGGCCTGGGGCAGATGAACCTGCACGGCTACCTCGCGCGCGAGCGCATCTTCTACGGTTCCGAAGAGGGCATCGACTTCACCAACATCTACTTCTACACGGTGCTCTACCACGCGCTGCGGGCGTCCAACCGCATCGCGATCGAACGGGGCAGGGCCTTCGGCGGTTTCGAGCGGTCGAAGTACGCCTCGGGGGAGTTCTTCGACAAGTACACCGACCAGGCGTGGGAGCCGCAGACCGACAAGGTGCGTCAGCTCTTCGCCGATGCCGGCATCCGGATTCCGACGCAAGACGACTGGAAGCGGTTGAAGGAGTCGGTGCAGGCGCACGGCATCTACAACCAGAACCTGCAGGCCGTCCCGCCGACCGGGTCGATCTCCTACATCAATCACTCGACGAGCTCGATCCACCCGATCGCCAGCAAGGTCGAGATCCGCAAGGAAGGCAAGATCGGCCGCGTCTACTACCCGGCGCCCTACATGACCAACGACAACCTGGAGTACTTCCAGGACGCCTACGAGATCGGCTACGAGAAGGTCATCGACACCTACGCCGCGGCCACCCAGCACGTGGACCAGGGACTGAGCCTGACGCTGTTCTTCAAGGACACGGCCACCACCCGCGACGTGAACAAGGCGCAGATCTACGCCTGGCGCAAGGGCATCAAGACGCTCTACTACATCCGGCTGCGGCAAATGGCTTTGGAGGGCACCGAGGTCGAGGGCTGCGTGTCCTGCATGCTCTGAACGCCTGCCCGGGGCCCCTGGCGCGCAGTCTGCCCAGGTCAGCGGCTCAAACGGTCGCCGGAGGGGTATGGTGCATGACGTGGTGAGAATTCCGCGACCACCCCACCCCAGCGTAAAGCCGCCCGGGGCCAAGGTCGACGCGCGCAGCGAGCGGTGGCGTGAACATCGCAAGAAGGTGCGCGGCGAAATCGTGGACGCGGCCTTCCGCGCCATCGACCGCCTGGGCCCCGAGCTGAGCGTGCGGGAGATCGCCGAGGAGGCCGGCACCGCCAAGCCGAAGATCTACCGGCATTTCCACGACAAGGCCGACCTGTTCCAGGCCATCGGCGAACGGCTGCGCGACATGCTGTGGGCGGCCATCTTCCCGTCGATCGACCTGAAGACCGACTCCTCCCGCGAGGTCATCCGCCGCGCCGTCGAGGAGTACGTCAACCTGGTCGACCAGCATCCCAACGTGCTGCGGGTCTTCATCCAGGGTCGCTCCGCGGCGAGCCCGCAGATCCTCAACGAGGGCCGGGGGATCACCCTGGCCGTGGCCGACATGTTCGACAACGAGCTGCGCGAGATGGAACTGGACCATGCGGCATTCGAACTGGCCGGGAATGCGGCCTTCGGGTCGGCGGCGTCGGCCACCGAATGGTGGCTGGGGCCCGACGCCGACAGCCCGCGCCGCATGCCGCGTGAGCAGTTCGTCGCCCACCTGACGACGATCATGGTCGGGATGATCGTCGGGACCGCCGAGGCGCTCGGCATCCGTATGGACCCCGACCAGCCGATTCATAGCGTGGTGCCCAGCAACCCCGCGGCAAGCTGAGGACTTTTGGCACGTTGACATCGCTCCGGCGATCGTCGACACTCGTGCCATCCGATACCCTGGGTACTGGGTATTTGCGGAAACCGACAGGAAGATCGATACACCGTGACCGACGTTGTGACACAAGCCGAACCGGTATCCGCGCACCGGCCCGTCCACGCGCGCGCCATCATCATCGGGACCGGGTTCTCCGGCCTGGGGATGGCGATCAAGCTGCAACAACAGGGTGTGGACTTCGTCATCCTGGAGAAGTTCGACGACGTCGGCGGCACGTGGCGCGACAACAGCTATCCCGGCTGCGCCTGCGACATCCCGTCGCACCTGTACTCGTTCTCGTTCGAGCCCAAGCCCGACTGGCGCAACCCGTTCTCCTATCAGCCCGAGATCTGGGACTACCTGAAGGGAGTCACCGAGAAATACGGGTTGCGCCGCTACATCCAGTTCAATTCGCACGTCGATCGGGCCCACTGGGACGACGACGAGCAGCGCTGGCACGTCTTCACCAAAGACGGCCGCGAGTTCGTCGGGCAGTTCCTGATCTCGGGCGCGGGCGCGCTGCACATACCGGCCATGCCCGACATCGAGGGCCGTGACGAATTCCGCGGTCCCGCTTTCCATTCCGCGGAATGGGACCACACCGTCGACCTGACCGGCAAGCGGGTGGCGATGATCGGGACCGGCGCCAGCGCCATCCAGATCGTGCCGGAGATCGTCGGGCAGGTGGCCGAACTGCAGCTCTACCAACGCACTCCGCCCTGGGTGGTACCGCGCTCCAACCCCGAGATCCCCGTGGCGTTGCGGCGGGCGATGGCCAACGTCCCCGGCCTGCGGGCGCTGGTGCGTGCGGTGATTTATTGGGGTCAAGAGGCCCTGGCCGTCGGTATGACCAAGCGCCCTAACGCCTTGAAGTTCATCGAGGCCTACGTCAAATACAACATTCGCCGATCGGTCAAGGATCGCGAGCTGCGTCGCAAGCTGACCCCGCACTACCGGATCGGGTGTAAGCGAATCCTGAACTCCTCGACCTACTATCCCGCGGTCGCGGATCCGAAGACCGAACTGATCACCGACCACATCCAGCGGATCACGCCCACCGGCATCGTCACCGCCGACGGCAAAGAGCGCGAAGTCGACGTGATCGTGTACGGCACCGGATTCCACGTCACCGACTCCTACACCTACGTCCAGATCAAGGGGCACAACGGCGAGGACCTGGTGGACCGCTGGAACCGGGAGGGCATCGCCGCGCACCGCGGCATCACGGTCGCCGACATGCCCAACCTGTTCTTCCTGCTGGGGCCGAACACCGGCCTGGGCCACAACTCGGTGGTCTTCATGATCGAGTCCCAGATTCGCTACGTCGCCAGCGCCATCAAGGCCTGCGACAAGCGGGGCGTGGCGGCGCTGGCGCCGACGCGCGCCGCGCAGGACGCCTTCAACGACGAGTTGCAGCGCAGGCTGGGGCATTCGGTGTGGAACAGCGGCGGATGCAGCAGCTGGTACCTCGACGAGCACGGCAAGAACACGGTGCTGTGGGGTGGCTACACCTGGGAGTACTGGCGCGACACCCGCTCGATCAAGCCGGAGGAGTATCAGTTCTTCGGGGCGGGATCACGTGCCGGCCGTGAGGTCGCGACCGCCTAGCAGGCTCACGAAGGCCCGCGCGGCCGCGTCGACGCCCGCGTCGTCGTCGGTGGCCACCAGGTCCAGCAGCAGGCCGCGGATCACGGCCAGCCCGAGCCTCGCCATGGCCGGGTCGACCGGACCGTCGGTGACGGCCTCGATCTCCGCGAGCCACTTGTCGACGGCGCCGGGAACCATACCGGCGAAAGGTTTTTCGCTCTGCGCCGCGCGGGCGTAGCACTCGAAGAACAGGCGTTCCCACTGCCGGAGCTCGGGTCGACGGACGTCTGCCCACATGGCGGCGAAACCTTCCGCCGGCGTCGTGGGGAGGCCGGCCAGCACGCCCATCTGCCGGCGCTCGACCTCTTCGACCACCGCAAGCAGCAGGCCCTCTCGAGATCCGAAGTGGTGCAACAGCATTCGATGGCTGGTGCCGACCGCCGCGGCCACCTCACGCAAGGAGCGGTCGCCGACGCCGCCCGCCGCGAACTCGTCGACGAGTGCGTCGAGGAGCTGCCGGCGCCGTTCGGAATCAGCTCGGGTCATTGGCGCGGCTGAGCTGCTCAGACCGGGCCTTGAGTCCCTGGGCCTCGATTTTGAGGAATCGCTTGGTCTTGTTGAGCATCAGCCGCCCGACCAGTGCGCCGAGCATCCCGCGCTGATCCAGTTGCTGGCGCACGAGCGTGCCGCCGTCGGGTCGGGCGGTCACATAGTGGCGAGCGATGACGTTCACGCCGGGGGAGCGTTGTACCCACGTCCACGAGGAACCCGGGTCGATCTCGGTGACCTTCCAGACCAGCTTCGACATGCCGGGCTGCTTGATGGTGAACCGCTTGCCGATCCCGAGCGCAGGGCCGTCCCGTCCGACCAGCGACGTCACCGAGGCGGTCCATTCGGGCCAGTGCTCCACGTCGCTGAAGACATCCCACACCAGCTGCGGCGGCGCGTCGATCTCGACGCTGTCTTCGGTAATCATGTACCAAATGGTACATCCTGTGGTGGTTGTTGGATAGGGCCTGACCAGACTTCGCTACCGTGCCGCGGCGAGCGCGTAATACTCGAAGGAGTGCAAGTGAACGCGGGGTATGTCGCGACACGCAAACACAACGTCTTGTGTTCCGCTCCGTTGTCGTACCCCAGGGGTAGTGTTTGGAGCCTGAAGATCTGCAGGCAACTGTCAGCCAAAGACGGCTGGTGAGGTGGGGTTCTGGTGACCGAGAACATGAAGCTGATTGACCGCGTTTCGGCGATCAACTGGAACCGGCTGCAGGACGACAAGGACGCCGAGGTCTGGGACCGGCTGACCGGAAACTTCTGGCTGCCCGAGAAGGTGCCGGTGTCCAACGACCTGCCGTCGTGGGGCACGTTGACCGCTCACGAGAAGCAGATGACCATGCGGGTGTTCACCGGGCTGACGCTGCTGGACACCATCCAGGGCACGGTGGGGGCGGTCAGCCTGATCCCCGATGCGCTGACCCCGCACGAGGAGGCCGTCTACACCAACATCGCCTTCATGGAGTCGGTGCACGCGCGCAGCTACAGCAACATCTTCTCCACCCTGTGCTCCACCGCCGAGATCGACGACGCCTTCCGCTGGTCGGAGGAGAACCCCAACCTGCAGCGCAAGGCCGAGATCGTCATGCAGTACTACAAAGGTGACGAGCCGCTCAAGCGCAAGGTGGCCTCCACGCTGCTGGAAAGCTTCCTGTTCTACTCCGGCTTCTACCTGCCGATGTACTGGTCGAGCCGGGCCAAGCTGACCAACACCGCCGACATGATCCGGCT
>NZ_LZJG01000111.1:0-584 GCF_001667785.1 Mycobacterium sp. E3247
GGCAGCGGGCTGGTGGTGACCTTGTGGCCGCGGACCAGCGGAAGGGTGAGCCGGAAGCACGAGCCCTCACCTGGCTCGCCCCACGCCTCCAGCCGGCCCTGGTGCAGACGGGCATCCTCCACGCTGATCGCCAGGCCCAGCCCGGTGCCCCCGGACCGGCGCACCCGCGACGGGTCGGCCCGCCAGAACCGGCTGAACACCAGCTTCTCCTCGCCGGGCCGCAGCCCCACGCCGTAGTCGCGAACGGTGACGGCCACGGTGTCCTCGTCGGCCCCCATCCGGATCTGCACGGGCTTGTGCTCGGCGTGGTCGATCGCGTTGGCGATCAGGTTGCGCAGGATCCGCTCCACCCGCCGGGTGTCGACCTCGGCGATCACCTCTTCCTCCGGCAGGTCGACGAGCAGCTCGATGCCGGCGTCTTCGGCCAGGTGGCCGACGTTGCCCAGCGCGCTCTGCACGGTGGTGCGCAGGTCCACCGCCTCGACGGACAGCTCGGCCACACCGGCGTCGTGCCGGGAGATCTCCAGCAGGTCGTTGAGCAGCGACTCGAACCGGTCCAGCTCGTTGACCATCAGCTCGGTGGA
>NZ_LZJG01000112.1:0-1362 GCF_001667785.1 Mycobacterium sp. E3247
GCGCTGCCCTACTACGAGGCGCTGGCACTGTTCAAACTCGCCATCATCCTCGAAGGCTCGCACGCCCGGCAGGTCAAATCCGGCGTCGATGCCGACCGCACAGACATGGGCCCGCGAGTGATTCGATTGCTTCATGGCGCAGCGGAATTTGCGCGCGGGCAACGGCTATGACCGAACCGCTGACCGATCGGCGACGGCGCCTGCTACGCGCCGACATCGGCCGTACCGCTATCGCGTTGTTCGCTGAGCGCGGTTTTGACACGGTTACTGTAGGCGACATCAGCGCCGCCGCTGGAATCTCCGAACGGACCTTCTTTCGGTACTTCGCATCCAAGGACGAAGTACTGCTGGACTACGAACGTCATGTGTGGGAGCGACTGATCCACGCGCTGGCTTCGCGCCCGGCCGACGAGGGTCCGGTCACCGCGCTACGGCAAGCCTTTTTGGCCACCTCCCACGTCGAACCAGCAGACCGTCTACGCGTCGTGCAACTGGGCCGCATTCTTGCCCAGGCACCGGAGTTGAATGCCCGCAGCCGCGGCCAGCGCCTGGTCAACGACGACGAGCTCGTCGCGCTGGTGGCGGGACGTTTCCCCAAGGGACACAAGGAGTCAACGATGCACGCGCGCATCGCCGTAACGGCGATGAACGCCGTCGCCGCCGCAGAGTTCGGCGCTTGGGTCCAAGGCGGCGGGCGGGGCGACCCGGCCGAGCGAATCCGGGCGGCACTGTCCCTGCTCGAGCAGGGAATCGGCAAGTTCGACGGAGGAGGAGACAACCAGTGACCAATCTCTTCGATCTGACCGGACGCACTGCACTTGTCACCGGCGCCACCCGCGGCATCGGCCGGGCGATCTGCGCGCAGCTGGCATCGTCGGGGGCGGACATCGTGGTAGTCAGCCGCAATTCTGAGGCATGCGAAAAGACCTCAGCCGAGATCGCCGCCACTGGTCGGCGCGCATTCTCGTTGCCCGCCAACGTCAACCGATGGGCCGAATGTGACCGCCTGGTTGACGAAGCCTACGCGGCCGTTGGGCGCATCGACATATTGGTCAATAACGCGGGATCGTCAGTGCGTTACGACAGTGTCGATGCGATCAGCGAAGAGCTCTTCGACAAGACCATTGCGCTGAACCTGAAGGGACCGTTCCGACTGACCGCCGCCATCGGCACCCGGATGGCGGCGGACGGCGGCGGCACCGTGGTCAACATCAGCACTATCTCCGCACACATGGGGGCCTCGCACGCCATCGTGTACGCCGCCGCCAAGGCGGGCCTCAACAATCTCACCAAGTCGTTCGCGAAGACCTTCGCCCCGAAGGTGCGGGTGAATGCGGTAATGCCGGGCGCCGTGGAGACCGA